>DATFKJ010000152.1:0-5179 GCA_035268705.1 Roseovarius sp.
CCCCATAATTTGCCGAAACACACCCTGCCAATTGCGCCGCTCCAGATCACGGCCAACGCCGAACGTGGGCAATTGATCGTGCCCGCGCGCCTGCACCTTTTCGGTGGCATTACCGATCAAGATGTCGATCAGATGCCCTGCACCAAATCGTTCCTCGGTGCGCAGAATAGCAGACAGCGCCTTACGCACCGCTTGAGTGCCATCAAAGGTTTCGGGCGGGGTATCACAAAGGTCGCAATTGCCACAGGATGCGGCCTCCTCCCCGAAATAGCGCAGCAGACTGGCGCGGCGGCATTCAAGCGCCTCTGCCAACCCCAAAAGCGCGTTCAGCCGCCCATGATCGGCCATGCGGCGTTCCGGCGGGGCAAGGCCTTCGTCAATCTGGCTGCGGCGCAGGCGGATATCATCCGGACCGAACAGGGTAAGGGTTTCGGCAGGCGCACCATCCCGCCCCGCGCGGCCGATTTCCTGGTAATAGGCCTCTATTGATTTGGGCAAGTCGGCATGCGCCACCCAGCGAATATCCGGTTTGTCCACACCCATACCGAAGGCCACCGTCGCCACCACGATCAACCCGTCCTCGGCGCTAAAACGCCCCTCGACATGGCGGCGTTCATCGGCTTCCATCCCGCCGTGGTAATGACAGGCGTTGTGTCCTGCCTCACGCAGGGCGGCAGCAAGACTTTCGGTCTTGGCCCGCGTGCCGCAATAGACGATGCCAGACTGTCCCTTGCGCGCCACCGAAAATTCCAGGATCTGACGTCGAGGGCTGTCTTTCGGGGAAAAGGCAAGGTGAATATTGGGGCGATCGAACCCTTCAAGAAAGGTTGGCGGCGCGACCCCATCAAAAAGTTTCTCGACAATCTCGTCGCGTGTCTCGGCATCGGCCGTGGCGGTAAAGGCCGCCAATGGTACGTTCAAAGCGCGCCGCAACTCCCCGATGCGCAGGTAGTCAGGTCGGAAATCATGGCCCCATTGGCTGACGCAATGCGCCTCATCCACGGCAATCAGCGAAACGCCAATGCGGCGCAACATTCCCATGGCCGATCCCGCCGCCAGACGTTCCGGCGCGATATAGAGCAGTTTCAAACGCCCGTCTTCAAGCGAGGACCAAACCGCCTCGGTCTCTTCATCGGTATTGCCCGACGTCAGCGCGCCTGCCTCGACGCCAGCTTCGCGCAACGCGCGCACCTGATCCCGCATCAGGGCAATCAAGGGTGAAATGACCACGGTCACCCCGTCGCGCATCAGCGCCGGAAGTTGAAAGCACAGGGACTTCCCGCCGCCCGTCGGCATGATCGCCAGCGTGTTGCAGCCTTGGTGGATGGTATCCACGATCTCTTCCTGCCCGGGGCGGAAGGACCCGTATCCGAAGACGTCGCGCAATAGCGTGGCAGCGCTCTGCATGAGAAAGCCCGTAAGATTTTATTTGTCTGCTCTTACGGGTGACTTTTTCACACTAAGATTCGGTAAACAAGGCCCGGGTCAGTAAAAGACCGCCGCATTGTTCATCAGAATGATGCGCACCGCGTAAACCGCGATCAATGCCACCAACGGTGCAAGGTCTATACCGGACATGGGCGGCAGGATACGCCGGATGGGGGCATAGATCGGTTCAAGAATACGGTTCAGGCCATACCAGATTTGCGCGACGAACTGTTGGTGCAGGTTGAGCACCTGAAAGTTGATCAGCCAACTCATGATCACATGTGCAATGATGAAAAACCACAGCACATCAAGCAAAAGCATCAGGATCTGGAAAAGCGACTGCATTGGCATTGTCCTTTGGTATTCAAACAGCCCAAGACCTAAGCCTGCGATCCGCAAAGCGCAAGCCTGACGCGGGGTTGTGGTTGACCTTCTGAGTTTGGCCCACGACAAGGCCCTGCAAAGGAGGCTTGCCCATGTACCCTTTCATTCGCCTGATGTGGCAGATGTTCAAGCACCGCAAGGATACGCCCTTGGGCGTGACAGATACGCATGTGTCAAAACATATGTGCCTGCCGTGGGACATCGACCTGTGGATGGAGTTGAACAACGGGCGCACCCTGACCCTGTTCGACATGGGGCGGATTCCGCTGGGTCATCGCGTGGGCCTTCTGGATGCCCTGAAGCGCCGAAACTGGGGATTGACGGTGGCAGGTGCTTCTGTCCGATATCGTCGCCGTATCCGTATGTTCGAAATCATCGAGATGCGCTCGCGTGCGGTGTGGTGGGACGACAAGTTCGTCTATATCGAGCAGTCCATGTGGAAGACCTCGGGGGAGTGCGCCAATCATGTGCTTCTGCGCACTGCCGCGACAGGCAAGACCGGCATCGTGCCGCCCTCCGAGATCATGGCCGAGATCGACGCCACCATCACTCCACCAAAAGCCCCGGCATGGGTCAGCGGATGGATCGCCGCCGACGCCCAAAGACCTTGGCCACCGATGCAGGAATGACTTGCCTGTAAGGCCCATAAGCTGTCTTATCGGCCCAAGAACGCGGGGCAGTTGTACATGGCAGAGATTTCGCCAAAGAAACGGATTTGGGGTTGGTACGCCTTTGATTGGGCCAGCCAACCCTATCACACCCTGCTGGTTACATTTGTGTTCGGGCCATTTTTCGCACTTGTTGCAAAAGAGCATTACTTGTCGATTGGCCAAGACGTCGAGACGGCAAAGGCAAGTGCCCAAAGCCTGTGGTCTCTCGGCCTGACGATTACAGGGTTGATCATCGGGCTTGGCGCGCCATTCTTCGGGGCGCTTGCCGATACGGCGGGCAGGCGCCTGCCTTGGATCGTGGGCTTTTCGGCCCTCTATGTCGTCGGGGCTTCGGGGATATGGTTCATGCTTCCAGATGGCTCCAACCTGATGTGGGGCCTTGTGATGTTCGGCATTGGGTTTATCGGCGCTGAATACGCCCTGATCTTTATCAACTCGCAACTGCCGTCACTTGGGAGCACCGATGACGTGGGGCAACTCTCGGGGTCGGGTTTTGCCATCGGTTATATCGGTGGGCTGACCGCACTTGCGATCATGCTGCTTTTGTTCACCGAGCAACCCAATGGCAAAACCCTTATCGGGCTTGATCCGGCCTTGGGACTGGATGCAGCGCAAAACGAGGGGACCCGCTTTGTCGGCCCGTTCGTGGCCCTTTGGTATGCGGTCTTCATGGTCCCCTACTTCCTATGGGTGCGCGACATTGGCCCGCCTGCTCAAGGGCGCGGTGTGGGCGATGCCCTGCGCCTTTTGGGCCGATCCGTAAAAGCCTTGAAGCGGCGGGTCAGCCTGACCTCCTACCTCGTGTCGTCGATGTTCTATCGTGACGCGCTCAACGGGCTTTATACCTTCGGTGGGTTCTACGCGAACTTGGTCTTGGGTTGGAGCATCGTATCCATTGGTATCTTTGGCATCGTCGGCGGCATCTCTGCCGCGCTCTTCAGTTGGCTGGGGGGCAAAGCGGACAAGCGCTTTGGGCCCAAGCCCGTGGTCCTTGTGGCGATCTGGGGCTTGATGCTTGTGTGTGTGACGGTTGTCGGCATGGACCGGGAGCAGCTTTGGGGCATCGCCCTTCCCGAAGGATCCAGACTGCCGGACGCGATTTTCTTTGGGTGCGGCGTGCTTATCGGAGGGTTCGGTGGCACGCTTCAGGCGGCCAGTCGCTCGCTGATGGTACGTCACACCGACCCCAAGACCCCGACCGAAAGCTTTGGACTCTACGGCTTGTCTGGCCGGGCAACGGCCTTTATCGCACCGGCGCTGATCGGGGTTGTCACGACGATGAGCGGCAGCGCGCGGATCGGGGTCTCGCCTTTGATTATCCTTTTCCTGATTGGTCTTGTGCTGCTACGCTGGGTCAGGGCGGAAGGAGACAGGGACACATGGGCCGTTACCTCACATTGATCGCGTTAACCCTTGGTTTGTCAGCCTGCGGCGGGTCGACGCCAGAGGTTAACAGCCCCGCAAAGGAAGTCGTTTCAACGCAGAATATTCCGGCGTCTATGCGCGGTGTGCATGCCAAGCAATTGTTTGGAAAGCACAAAAATTCCTCGCGCCAAGGGGCCGAGCCATTTGGCGGTTATGCCAAGGGATGCATGGCCGGGGGCGCGCAATTGGCCGAAACCGGCCCCACGTGGCAGGCCATGCGCCTGAGCCGCAACCGGAACTGGGGCCATCCGGAAACGATTGGTTTCATTCAGAAACTCTCGCGTTTTGCGGCCACACAACCGGGCTGGAACGGGCTTTATATCGGGGATATCAGCCAACCGCGCGGGGGGCCGATGCTGACGGGGCATCGCAGCCATCAGATTGGTATGGATATCGACATCTGGATGCGCCCTGCGGATCGGCTGAACCTGAGTCGGTCCGAGCGCGAAGGTATCTCTTCGATCTCGATGCGACGCGCTAAGGGTGCCTATACAAACGATAAATGGACGCGCGCGCATC
Source organism: Roseovarius sp. (assembly GCA_035268705.1). Classification (GTDB taxonomy): domain Bacteria; phylum Pseudomonadota; class Alphaproteobacteria; order Rhodobacterales; family Rhodobacteraceae; genus Roseovarius. The sequence goes on from DATFKJ010000152.1 coordinate 4,428, forward strand.
ACGAGATCATCAAGGCCGCGGCCAAGGATTCGCGGACGGCGCGGATTTTCGTGTTTCCGGGGGCCAAGGCGCAGATGTGCAATGATGAAAAGGGCGACCGCGCGTGGCTCAGGAAGATCCGGCCGTGGTGGGGGCACCATTATCATTTCCATGTGCGCCTGAAATGTCCTGATAATGCAAGGGGTTGTGTGAACCAAAGCCCGCCGCCCGCTGGCGATGGCTGTGCCGATGCGCGGCAATGGGTGAAAAACATTCTCAACCCGCCGCCGCCGGACCCCAATGCGCCCAAACCAAAGCCGCGCCGCGAGCTGACGATGGCGGACCTTCCGGGCCAATGCGTTTCGGTCCTGCAATCAGAGTGACCCATATCTGGAGAAAAAAATTACACCTGCCACTGTATTTTGTTTTGACAACTACGAAATCTGTGGCAGGCTGTGGATAAGTTCAACAACTGAAAGGAGGTGGTCCAGTGTCTATAAAGGGATTGGAGAGAGGTGTCGGAACAGTCAGGGGAGGCACCGTCTGAGGCAGCCCTCGGGCGTTTGACCACCCGGATTGGCTTGGCCTAACCGCCCCGCCTCCGTTAACCTTTAGAGGGCCGTTTCGTTAACCGAAACGGCCCTTTGAATTTTGTACGTTTTGTACAGAGACCCCCGGAGTTTTGTACAGAACTCCACCCCACCACGAAGACCTCTGTACAGTTTGTACAGACGACGCCGTTGAGAGCCCATGAAAGTTAACGACCAGATCAC
>DATFKJ010000153.1:0-2147 GCA_035268705.1 Roseovarius sp.
CCCGGCGAAGGGGTTGCGACCGATGGCGCGGGAACGGGTCACCACGCGTTTCGTGGTCTTGCCGACAGCCTTGCTGAGCTCTTCGACGGTCTTTTCGTCCGAGGGGGTGAGGTAGAGCTTGATCCCGGCATTGCCCTGCAGGACACGGCGGACGTGATTCAATCGTATGCGCTGCCTGCGTCCCATTGAGATTTTCGGAGTGCATATATTGACAGGCATTTTGCTGTCGCGTGCGCGAGGTCGTCAGGGAGTCCCGGGCGAGCTCATTTGTGAGGACGTGGCGGCGGCATAAGCCCATGGCATCAAAGCATCGATGTCTTTCTTGAGATGCCCGTTGGCCAGCTTTGTGTACAGATCGCGCAGGTAGGCATAGGGCTCGACGCCATTGATGCGACATGTTCCGATCAGGCTTGCGAACCTTGCCCAACAACGGGCTCCGTCATCGTGACCGGCAAAAAGTGTGTTGCGGCGTGTCATGGCGGGGCTTCTGATCGCATTTTCGACCAGGTTGGAATCCATGTCGACATGGCCATCGTCGAGGAATAGGCGGAAGCCATCCTCACGTCGGAGCATGTACGCCAGCGCCTTGCCTAGCTCAGACTTGCGCGAGACACGGGCGGCTTGCGCTGTCAGCCAAGCAAAGAATTTATCGACCAGCGGGCGGGATTTCTCCTGCCGAACCGCACGCCTTTGCGCGGGCGGCAGCCCACGGATTTCGGCCTCAATTTTATAGAGGGCTGCGATCCGCAGCAGGGCCTCGTCAACGATGGGTGATCCTGCTTTGGGCTGCGCCTTGATCAAGGCGCGCCTTCCGTGGGCCCAGCAGTAGGCCAACGCTAACGGCTTTCCGCCCGTCCGTTTTGAGGTGCCCAAGGCGGTATAGCCTCCATAAGCATCGACTTGGATTGTGCCATCGAAGCCTTTGAGGATTTCCTCGGCATATTCGCCCTTTCGTCCGGGTCGATAATGGAACACGACACCCGGCGGTGATGGTCCGTTCCAACCGCGGTCATCGCGGAGCACGGCCCAGAAGTATCCCGTCTTGGTTTTGCCCCGACCGGGATCAAGCACGGGCGCTGTTGTTTCATCGACATAGAGCCGTGTGCTGCCTTTCAGAAGCAGCTTGGCCATGTGATCGACCACGGGGGCAATCAGTGCGCCTGTGCGGCCCATCCAATCCGACAGGACGGCGCGATCGATTGGGGCCCCATTGCGGGCCATGGCGACGGCCTGCCGGTTCAGCGGATTGAAGTCGCAGAACTTGGCCACGGTGATCTGCGCCAGCAGGGCTTCCGTTGGCCAGCTGTTTTCCAGCAGATGCGCAGGCGCCTTGGCTTGGATAACACCAGTCCGCCCCTTGGGGCAGGCGTATTTGGGGCGCACAGTGACGATGACCTGATATTGCGCGGGGATGACATCCAGCCGCTCCGAGCGGTCTTCCCCGATCTTGACCATATCGCCACAGCCGCAGGGACAAGCGATGTTGTCGGGATCAATGATGCGCTCGATACGCGGCAGCCCTTCTGGAAGAGTGCGGGGCCTACGCGGCTTGCGGGGTTTTTTGCCCTTTGCAGTCTTGTCGAGTTGGTCGAGCTTGTCCTGCACCTCATCGATCTGTTGCTGCGTCTCGGCGATGGCGGTTTCTTGGTCTTCGAGCGCCAGTTCCAGTTGATCGGGGCTCAGCTTCTCTGACTTGGGTCCGAACTTGGTACGCCGGTGGTCAGCAACCTGAACTTCCAGTTTGGCGACCAATGCCTTGAGTTCAGTGATCAGGATATCTTTTTCGGCGCCGACAGCTTGTTCATGTTGCCGGGCTGCGCGTTCGACGGTGGCCTCAAACCGTGCGCCCTCAAGCGCAATCCGCTGCGCTTCAAAGGCCTTCACGACCTCGGGCGGCAGACCTGGAAACTGGTGAATATCGAACGGTTCTGACATGCATTTTTCTACCCCAAACAGGCAGAAAGAGCCAGCAAATTAACAGTATAATCAGAACATTAGTCACCCTGCCGCAGCAGGTGCCACCACCGATTTTGCCACCATCTTCTGCCAGTCCAAACCTTCGAAAAGGGCTTCGTACTGTCCCCGGGAAAGCTGCATGACGCCATCCTGGATTTTGGGCCACACGAAGTTGGAAACCTCCAACCGCT
>DATFKJ010000154.1:0-3137 GCA_035268705.1 Roseovarius sp.
GCGCATCTGCATCTTGAATTGCAGCGCGTGCACACCGCCGATGGTGTAGCGGGCTTTTTCCGTCAGTGCGTGAAAGCGCGCGACTTCGACATCAAGGATTGCAGGCACATGGCCGGGCTCCAGTTCGCTGACGCCTTGTACAAAGGCCGTCTCGAAAATGGCTTTGACTTGGGCATAGCGATCGCCCTGCGGATCTTCGCACCACACGATATCGCAGCCGGGTTATTGCGGTTGGCCTCGGACACCCGCAGGGTTTCGGGCACCGACACGCGGATTTCTTTCACGTCGAACGATACCGGCGCGGCCTGAATTTGCGGCGCCTCCAGCGGCGCGTTACGGGTGGCTGTCTCAACCGAGGCACAGCCCGATACGGCCAGCCCCATGAAAATCACGGCAATCAATCGAAACGGGTTCATGGCATCCTCCTGAAGGCTGTTCGCCCTTGGTTGTTTGAAGCCAAACTCGCCCGGAAATGCGGCGCAATTTCGTCAAATGCCGTACATTACGGTGAAATCATCATGTCTATACCATAGTTACGCCAAAACCCGAAATTTGTCGTGCTTGATGACCCTGAAGTTGTCCGACACCTGATCGCGGAATGATTTCCACTCATTTGGGATGGTTTCTCGGAAGAAGTTCAGGATCGCATTCGCGAACTGTTTTTGGGTTGGGTAGTGCCGATTGTATGTCACGTATTGGTGCATAACGGCCCACAGTCGTTCTATCGGGTTCAGGTGTGGGCAGTACGGCGGTAGCTGGATCAGATGGATGCGACACTCGGGTCTGGCGAGGAATTCCCTGACATCTGGCCCTTTGTGATAGGCTGCATTGTCCCAGATCACATGGATCAGTCGCTTGTCCGGGTTGCGCTCCTCGATCTTGGCCAGAAGCTGCACAGCGCTGCCCCCATCAACGGTTGTGGGTTCGACAAAAGGTGCATCGAAGGTTTCCAGGTTGACCGCGCCATGGATATTGACGCGGCCACGGCCTGCTGTGGTGGTGACGGCAGGATGTGAGCCTGCTTTCACCCAGCCGTATGCAGGCTTTGTCTGATATTCTGGGTGGACGGCATCGGCGAAATAGACTGCCTCATCCGCACCAAGCTCGGCCAGCAAACGCTGGTACATGGCAATAAAGTCGGCCTGTTTCTCGGGCGATGCAACGCGAGGAAGGGCCTTGGGCTTACGATATTCGAACCCTAAGCGTGCCAGAAGCTTGATGCAGCCAGAATGGGAATAGTACAGGCCAAATGTCTCGGAAATATGAGCCCTGATTTCAACGGTCGAGCGGCAGAAGCGATCTTTCAACCAGTCGCATAAGGCCGCCTCTTGATCCGCTGTCAAACGGGACTGACCACCCTTCCAGCCGTCGAAGGCCAGCGCGTCCCAGCCGCTTTCGCGATAGGTGTTATACCAACCACGGATCGTGTCGTCGTCAAGATAGAGAAACTCGGCTATGGTCTGGCAGGACTTCCCATCATCAAGCAACAAGACCGCATTCGCACGACGCGCAATGCCATGATCTTCGCGCTGACTGCGCACGCACGACACAAGTTCACGTCGCTCTGCAGGGGAAAGAAAACCGGGCCGGATCATGCTCTTACTTGAATCAGTCCCAACCGTCACGTCAACCCATCAAAAGTCAGGTGTTCGATGACTCCGGGTATAGCAGAATTTCCAGACGATTAACCCCATTCACCTCCCCCTAACCCCTCTGCCCTATCGTCGGCCCACACACCCTACACCTCATCAAAAATCTGGTGCATAAGGCAGGCGACGACTCAGAGGTTCGAGGACAAGACCCATGCACGATATCCGCGCCATCCGTGACGATTCCGCCGCTTTTGACGCCGCCATGGCGCGGCGCGGGGTGGAAAATGCCTCGGCCCCGATCCTTGAGCTGGACGAGGCGCGGCGCGCCAAGATCCATGCCGCTGAAACCGCGCAGGCCGAACAGAACAAGGCCAGCAAAGAGGTGGGCGCCGCCAAAGCCAAGGGCGATGAGGCCGAGTTTGAACGCCTGCGCGCCCTTGTGGGCGAGAAAAAGGCCGAAGTGGCCGCGATGCAGGCGCAGGCCAAAGAGCTTGACCAGCAACTGACCGATCTGTTGATGAGCCTGCCCAACCTGCCGCTGGCCGATACCCCCGATGGCGAGGACGAGGCCGACAATGTCGAGCTGCATCGTTGGGGCACGCCCACCCCGATGGACTTCACGCCGAAAGAGCATTTCGAGATCGACGGCGTCAAGCCGGGCATGGATTTTGAAATGGCCGCCAAGCTGAGCGGTTCGCGCTTTGTGGTGCTGCAAGGTGCCGTGGCGCGCATTCACCGCGCCTTGGCCCAGTTCATGTTGGACACTCATGTCGAGGAAAATGGCCTGATGGAAACATGGACGCCCGTTCTGGTGCGTGATGACATGATGTATGGCACCGGGCAATTGCCCAAGTTCGGCGAAGACAGCTATAAGACCACCAATGGCTGGTGGCTGGTGCCCACGGCCGAGGTGACGCTGACCAACCTTGTCAACGGCGAAACCGTCGATGCATCCACCCTGCCGCACCGTTACGCGGCCCATACGCAGTGTTTCCGCTCGGAAGCGGGCAGCGCGGGCAAGGATACTGCCGGGATGCTGCGCCAGCACCAGTTTGAAAAGGTGGAAATGGTGTCGATCACCCACCCCGATCACAGCCGCGACGAGCTGGACCGGATGACCGGCTGCGCGCAAGGCATCCTTGAAAAACTGGGCCTGCCCTATCGCACCATCGTTTTGTGCACCGGCGACATGGGCTTTGGCGCGCGCCGCACCCATGACATCGAGGTCTGGTTGCCCGGTCAGGACACGTACCGCGAGATCAGCTCGGTCTCGGTTTGTGGGGCGTTTCAGGCCCGGCGCATGAACGCGCGCTTCAAGCCCGCGGATGGCGGCAAGCCGCAATTCGTGCATACGCTGAACGGGTCAGGGCTGGCCGTGGGGCGCTGCCTGATTGCGGTGCTGGAAAACGGTCAGCAGGCCGATGGATCGGTCGCGCTGCCCGAGGTGCTGCACCCCTACCTGCGCGGCAAATCCGTACTGCAAGCGGATGGCACTTTGGCGTGACCCCTGCGCGGCGGCTGCGGGGCCGTCGCGTCAGGGGCTGA
>DATFKJ010000155.1:0-6636 GCA_035268705.1 Roseovarius sp.
TCGGCTCACCCGCGGCCCAGAAGACACCGCCACCGGCCAGCAGGGTACACATGATCATGGACCCCCATTGGAAGACCGGGAATTCGGGCGTTGCGCGATTGCCCATGATCGCCTTGCCGCCGGGCAGGAAGATCAGAACGAGACCGATCAGGAACGTCGCCAGAAGCAGGATTTGCCAGTAAAGGCCAAAGTACTTGGCCGAGAAGGCAAAGCTGGAATCGACCATGCCGGACAGCAGGTCGAGGTCGTAAAGCGCGACCAGACAGAAGGCCGCAATAAAGCCGCCAGTAATGGCGAAAAGTGGTTTGTTGATGTGGTGCAAGTGGCCTTGGCCGCCCTGCGTTTGGGTGGTGTCGGACATTCTTTCCTCCCTGTGAATATCCCGAGGGCGGGCGCGATGGCCCCTAGGTTTCCGGCTGCGCGTTTGCCGGGGTGAAGTTTTCTGCGAAGAAGCTGTGCCAGTTGTCGCCCATCAGGCCGGCGACCTCTGTGTCGGAGAAGCCCACGTCGCGCAGGCCTTGTTCAATGTTGCCGAAATCACGGTTGTCGCGGAACCACTCGGGCATGGCTGGGAAGCCGGGGTTGGCGGCAGAGCCTTCGCCATAGTCGATTTCTTTCGACCAGCGGCCCACGCGCATCCATTCCACCACGCTATCGGGTTGATCTTGGCAAAGGTCGCTGCCGATGCCGAAATGTTCGGCGCCGAATTTGTCCGCCGCCTGCGCCACCATCTGGCAGAAAGAGTGCAGGGTGCAATCGCCCTTGTCCTTGAGATGGTGGGGATAAAGCGAAAAGCCCATCATTCCGCCGTTTTCCACCACAGCGCGCACCACATCATCGCGCTTGTTGCGCAGGGCGGGTTGCCATGCGTGCAGGTTGGCGTGGGTGATGGTGATGGGGCGTTCGGAAATATCGGCGGCCTCGATGGTGGAACGATCCGCCGAATGGCTCATGTCCACGACCATCCCAACCCGGTTCATTTCCTTGATGACCTGTTTGCCCATCCGAGTGATCCCGGGATCTTCGGCCTCATAGCACCCGGTCGCCAGCAGCGACTGGTTGTTATAGCTCAGTTGCATGAAGCGCGCGCCCAGTTTGTGCAGCACTTCGACCAGCCCGATGTCATCCTCGATGGGTGAGGGGTTTTGGAAGCCGAAGAAAATCGCCGTGCGCCCGGTGGCGCGGGCCTTTTCCACGTCGCTGGCCCATTCCCCGTGAAAGATCAGGTCGGGGTATTGTTCGAACCAGCGGTTCCATGCCTCGATATTGAGGACGGTTTCGCGGAAATTCTCGTGGTAGGCGATGGTGACATGCACCGCATCGACGCCGCCTTCGCGCATCTGGCGGAAGACCTTTTCGGACCAGTTGGCATATTGCAGGCAGTCGATGCGGTAAGTCATCTGCTTTACTCCGGCGTACCAGCGGCGGTGTAGGTGGTCTTCATCGTGGTGAAGAACTCGGCCGCGGCCTGACCCTGCTCGCGCGGGCCATAGGAGCTGTCGCCGCGCCCGCCGAAGGGCACGTGATAATCCATGCCGCCGGTGGGCAGGTTGACGGTGACGATGCCGGTGCGCGCGTTTTGCTTGAAGTGCGATGCGCGGGCCAGCGAGCTGGTGATGATGCCCGAACTTAGGCCGAAGCGCGTGTCGTTGACGGTGGCCAGCGCCTCGTCATAGCTGCCGACCTTGATCACGTTGGTCAGCGGCGCGAAGAGTTCCTCACGGCTGATCTCCATGTCGTTGGTGGCGTTCACGAAGACGCCGGGCGACATGTAGTAGCCCTCGTGCGGCATGTTCAGGCGCTCACCGCCACAGGCCAGTTCAGCCCCTTCGGCGCGGCCATTTTCGACCCAGTTGAGGTTTTCATTCAGTTGCCCTTCGCTGACCACTGGGCCCATTTGGGTGCCCTCTTCCAGCGCGTGACCGACCTTCATCGCCTTGGTGGCGGAAACCAGTTTTTCGACAAAGGCGTCGTGGATACCCTCATGCACCACAAGCCGCGAGGAGGCTGTGCATTTCTGGCCCGTGCCGCTGAAGGCGCCATTGAGGGTCATGGCGACGGCCACATCGAGATCACCATCGTCCATCACCGCCAGCGCGTTCTTGGAGCCCATTTCCATTTGCAGCTTGGTCATGTTTTGCAGACCGGCGGCGGCGATGCCACGGCCCACGGGAACCGAGCCGGTGAAAGTCATCGCATCGATCTTGGCGCTTTCGGCCAGCGCCTGACCGATGCCGCCGCCCGAGCCCATGACAAGGTTCACAAGCCCCTTGGGGATGTCTTGACGCGAGATGATCTCGGCCAGCGCATGGGCCGAGCCGGGCACGAGGTTGGCTGGTTTCCAGACCACCGCGTTGCCATAGGCCAGCGCGGGCGCGATTTTCCATGCCGGGATGGCGGTGGGGAAGTTCCAGGGCGAGATGACGCCGACAACGCCGACCGGCTCGCGCTTGATGTCCACTTCGACGCCGGGGCGCACGGATTGGGCGTTCTGGCCCAGTTGGCGCAGGATTTCGGCGGCGTAATAGGTGAAATGCTGTCCCGAGCGATAGACCTCTCCGCGGCCTTCGGCACGCGGTTTACCCTCTTCGCGGGCCAGCAGTTCGCCCAGTTCATCGGCGCGGGCCATCAATTCGTTGCCGATCGCCATCAGAACCGCTTGCTTGCGCTCAAGGCCATAGGCGGCCCATTCGGCCTGTGCCTCTTTGGCGGCGTCGAGAGCGGTTTCGAGTTGGTCTTGGCTGGCTTGGGTATAGATGCCCTCCAGATCGCTGAGGTCGGAGGGGTTGCGGTTTTCGATTTCGGATTGTCCGGCAACCCATTCACCCGCGATATAGTTCAATTTCGTCTCAGCCATGTCTCATCCGTCCTGCGTAACCATTGGAATTCCATCTGACGCGGCAGCAAGCCACGGATGGGCGATTCAATCAAACGCAAATTGGTGAAGTGTTTTTCAGCCGAGTTGAAATTTGAGGCGGGCTAAGCCGAAATCCTTTGACGATTTCGGCGCGTTAATCGTGCGTGACGGGGATATTGGCGTCAAGGATCGCCTTGGTCAGGGCTTGGGCTGCAGGGGTCAGCATATGTTGCGGCGGCGTGACCATCCAGACCTCGCGCTGGGCGGAGGCATCGACCAAGGGAAGGAATTCCAGATCAAGGAATTCGGGCAGTACGGCCAGTTCGGGCAGAAGCGTTACGCCCACCCCGCCACGCACGAGGCTCAGGATCGAGGCGGTGTTCAATACGTTGAGCCGAGACCCGGCCATGATGGGCGCAAAGCCTTCATCGGTGATGAAGTCGCAAAGCCCGTTGGCGATGAAATCCACGCCGTCGAGGTCTTTCCATGTCAATTCCGACCAGTTTTGCGCCAGCGGATGATCCACCGGGCAGACCACACCGAAACGGTCGGTGAAAACCAGATGTCGTTCGAACCCCGGCATATGGCCGACGCTGGCGATGCCGATATCGGCGCGTTCGGCGGCCAGTTCAAGTTGCACCGAGGCCGAGTCGGTATCGCGCATGTCGATCCGCACACCGGGGTGGGTTTTCATGTAGTCCTGAAGGATCGGCGGCATGATGACCTGCGCAACGGACGGGGTCACGGCCAGCCGAACCTGCCCCATCTCGGCCCGAGATAGCCCTTCGATTGCGGCCACTGTACGCTCGAAATGCGAAAGCTCGCGGGTGGTCTCGATCAGGATCAACTCGCCCAAGGGAGTGAGGCGCGATTTACGGGTGCTTTCGAACAGCGGCGCGCCGACGTGATCCTCGAACTGGCGCAGCATCATGGAGACGGCCGAGGATGTTCGGCCAAGCACTTCGGCGGCATCGGCAAGAGAGCCGTGTTCCGCAACGGCCCGAAAGCATCGTAGCATTTCGATCTTGATGGCCAAAATTCAGAATCCCTTGAAAGTGACGCCTAGATAGCGATCTTGGCTTAAATCTGTGTTGATCGCACGCCTGTCATGCGCAATCCTGCCGGAAAACGGTTGGAAAGCGACCATTCGCCCCGGTCAGGAACCAAGGCGTTTCGAAACGCCTTGGAAAAGCGGTTTCGAAACCGCTTTTACCCCCGGCGCGCGCCGGGGGTGTGCAAGGGCTTTCGAAAGCCCTTGGCGATCGGTCACGGTCGGGCGCGGCGAAGGGGGAAATCGTTGCAAAAGACGACGTAGTGTTGGTGGTTTTCCACCGCTTGAAACCCGCGCTTTTCCACCTCGTGCAAAAAGGCGCGGCGACCGACCAGGCGTTCGACATCGCGAATCTTTCGCTTCACGACGCCGCCTTTGCGGGCCTCGGTCGAGGTAAAGACCTGTTGCAGCCAGATGTCCGGTGTCAGGTGTTGGGGCAGGGCTTTCATGGGCTAAGAGCCTGCCGCAGCATGGTTAACGAAGGGTTAGTTCTACAGCACCCCGATATCGGCGAGCGCTGCGGAAAGGTCGGGCGGTAGGCTGTCTTCGTCTTGCCGGTGTTTTGGCAGGTCGGTGGGGGCATCTTCGGGTTTGAGGTAACGCCAGCCTTGGAAGGGGCGTTTTGGGGCGGTGGAGGTGCGGATCACGTCTGGGTCCAGAACGAAACCGCAACGGCGGATGCCGTCGCTCCCGATGACCTCATCGAAACGCAAAAGCCGTTGGCGGCATTGCACAAGGCCCTGCACGACCCAGTAGATCGAGCCCCCCTCAAGCAACTCGGTCTCGCGCTTGGGCCACATGCGGGTAATGTGCCGGGGCAGGCCGTCAGGCCCCTTGGCGCGGGCCGAGTCCTGCCAGCGGATGAGACTGTCGACGCTGTCCGATCCGACGCTCAGTTTGATGAGGTTCAGTTTGGCCATGCGATTCCCCCGGCTCAGGGCATATAGAGTAGTGGAAATGCGGATGGCTTCAAGCTATTGTGGTTGCCTGCCCACCACAGGAATCGCACCATGACCCGTTTCGCTGCCCCCATTGCCCAGTCCATCTGGGACATGAAATACCGCCTGAAGGAAGCCGATGGTACGCCCTTGGATGAAACCGTCGAGGATACGTGGCGCCGCATCGCACGAGCCTTGGCCGAGGTGGAAAGCGACCCAAGCCATTGGGAAGACCGGTTTTATGCCGCCTTGGAGGATTTCAAATACCTTCCGGCGGGCCGGATCACGGCAGGGGCGGGGACCGCGCGCAACGTGACGCTGTTCAATTGTTTCGTCATGGGCACGATCCCGGACGACATGGGCGGCATTTTCGAGATGCTGAAAGAGGCCGCGCTGACCATGCAGCAGGGCGGCGGGATCGGCTATGATTTCAGCACCATCCGGCCCAAGGGGGCCGAGGTCAAAAGCGTGGCCGCCGATGCCAGTGGGCCGCTGTCGTTCATGGATGTCTGGGATGCCATGTGCCGCACGATCATGAGCGCGGGGAGCCGCCGGGGTGCCATGATGGCGACCATGCGCTGCGATCATCCCGATATCGAGGATTTCATCACCGCCAAATCGGACTCCGCGCGCTTGCGGATGTTCAACCTCTCAGTGCTTGTGAGCGATGCCTTCATGGAGGCGGTCAAGGTCGATGGGCCATGGGACCTGCGCTTTGGCGACAAGATTTACAAGACCGTCGAGGCACGCGATCTGTGGAACCAGATAATGCAGGCCACCTATGACTATGCAGAACCGGGCGTGATTTTCATCGACCGGGTGAACGCCGCCAATAACCTGAATTATTGTGAGACGATCAGCGCCACGAACCCCTGTGGTGAACAACCCCTGCCGCCCTATGGGGCCTGCCTGCTGGGCTCGATCAACATGGCGCGGCTGGTCAAGGACCCGTTCGGCGCGGGGGCCGTACTGGATCAAGCGGCGCTGGACGATCTGGTCGCGACCGCCGTGCGGATGATGGACAACGTGGTGGATGCCAGCCGCTTCCCGCTTGAAGCGCAGGCGCGGGAGGCCGCGGCGAAGCGGCGGATCGGGTTGGGGGTCACGGGCCTTGCCGATGCGCTTTTGATGGTCGGGCTGCGCTATGGCAGCGATGAGGCGGCGGCACAGACCGAGGCGTGGCTGCATCAGATCGCGCGGGCGGCCTATCTGGCCAGTGTCGAACTGGCCAAGGAGAAAGGGCCCTTCCCGCTGTTCGATGCCGAGGCTTTCCTTGCCTCGGGGGCCATGCAGGCGATGGACAAGGACGTGCGCGCGGTGATTGCAGAACATGGCATTCGCAACGCGCTTTTGACTTCCATCGCGCCCACCGGCACGATCAGCCTTTACGCTGGCAACGTCAGTTCCGGAATCGAGCCGGTCTTTGCCTACAGCTACACCCGCAAAGTCCTGCAAAAGGACGGCACCCGAACCGAGGAAGAAGTGGTGGATTACGCCGTGCAGATGTGGCGCGAGCGTTTCGGCGATGCGGAGCTGCCCGAGTACTTCGTGAATGCGCAAACACTGGCGCCACAGGATCATGTGAAAATGCAGGCCGCCGCGCAGCGCTGGATCGACAGCTCGATTTCCAAGACGATCAACTGCCCGGCGGATATCTCCTTCGAGGCGTTCAAGGATGTTTACCTTCAGGCCTATGAAACCGGCTGCAAGGGCTGCACCACCTACCGGCCCAATGATGTGACCGGCAGCGTGCTGAGTGTCTCGGAGGCCGAGGACAAGGCCCCCGGCGA
>DATFKJ010000156.1:0-7368 GCA_035268705.1 Roseovarius sp.
GATTTCGCGGCCAGACGGGCCGGTGAGAAAGACGTCAACGCGCCCCTTGAGGACCACGACAAAGCCTTTGACCGCATCGCCGGGGTGAAAGAGCGCGGTGCCCTTGGGGGCGTCAAAGGGGGTGAGTTGCGCAAGCCGGGCCTTGGCCGCTGCTTCGAGCGGCGGCAGAGAAGTGGCTTGCGCGACCCATGTCATGCACTGTGGCCGCGTTTTTCAAACCGCGGCAGCATGGCCGAGAAATCGCGGCCTTTGCCGTCTTCGTCTTCGACGAATTGGGCGTAGAGGCGCATGGCCGCTTCGCCCAAGGGCGTGTCGGCATCAGCGGACTGCGCGGCCTCTTGCGCCAAGCGCAGGTCCTTGAGCATCAGGTCGGCGGCAAAGCCCGGTTGATAATCGTTGTCTGCGGGACTTTGCGGGCCGACGCCGGGCGCGGGGCAGTAGGTGTTCATCGACCAGCTTGAGCCGGAGGAGGTGGAGACCACATCGAACATCGCTTGCCGGTCAAGGCCCAGCTTGTCGGCCAGCGCGAAGGCCTCGCAGGTCACGATCATGGTGGCTCCGAGGATCATGTTGTTGCAGATCTTGGCGGCCTGACCGTTGCCGGAGGGGCCGCAGTGCACGGCCTTCTGGCCCATGATATCGAAAAGCCCCTTGGCGGTGGTGAAACCGGCCTCGTCCCCGCCCACCATGAAGGTGAGCGTGCCGCCCTGTGCGCCGCCGACGCCGCCCGAGACGGGCGCGTCAAGTGCGGAAAGGCCTGCCGATTGTGCCTGCTCGGCCACGGCGCGGGCGCTGTCCACGTCAACGGTGGAGCAATCCAGAAGCACCGCGCCCTTGTCCATCGCCGGGATCACCTCGGCGGCGACTTTGCGCAGAATGTCACCGTTGGGCAGCATGGTGATCACCACCTGCGCGCCCTTGGCGGCCTCGGCCCCGCTTGTGGCCATGGTAACGCCGTCGATGCTGACCTCGGCCATGTCAAAGCCGGTCACCTCGTGGCCCGCCTTGGCCAGATTGGCGGCCATCGGCCCGCCCATGTTGCCCAATCCGATGAACCCGATTTTCATGGCTTATCCTTCCTTGTCGAATGAAAGTGCATCTTGCCCCAAAGGCATCAACATCTGAGTTGCGGCCAGCGAAGGCGGGGCGTCAAGCCCGTGCTGCCATTTCGGGGCGCGGTCCTTGTCGATTACGGCGGCGCGGATGCCTTCCAGAAAATCGCCCTGTTCCATGGCGCGGAAGGTAAAGCGATATTCCAGATCAAGCGCCCGGCGGATATCGGCGGCCGGGCCGCGCAGGCGGTGGATCATTTCCACCGCACAGGCCATCGACAGGGGCGAGTTGCGCCCCATGGCCTTGAGCGTGTCATCGGCAAAATCGCTGTCCTCTGTCCGCAGGGAATTGAGGATATCGCTCAGGCTATCGCCACCGAAATGCGCATTGATCCGCGCGTGCTTGCCTTCAAGCGGGCTGTCAGGCGGGGTTTGCGCCGCCTCGGCAATGGCCGCAACATCGCCGGTTTCTTCCAGCTTGGCGATGAGGGCGGGCCATGCCTCACCCGGAATGTAAGTATCTGCAAAACCGGCATAAATCGCGTCGCCCGCGCCCATCCGGGAAGCCGTGGTGCCAAGGTATTCGCCAACCCGCCCCGGCGCGCGCGCCAGGATGAGAGACCCACCGACATCCGGCACAAGGCCGATGCCCACTTCGGGCATGGCGATCTGGCTTGTCTCGCAAACGACACGGTGCGACCCGTGGCAGGCAATGCCCACACCGCCGCCCATGGTAAAGCCCTGCATGAAGGCGATATAGGGTTTGGGGTATTCGGCGATCTTGGCATTGAGGCGATATTCATCGCGCCAGAATGTGCGCCCATAGGCATAATCCCCGGTGCGGCCTGTTTCATAGAGCTTCTGGATATCGCCACCGGCGCAAAAAGCTTTCTCGCCCGTCGCGTCGATCACCACCAGATCAACCGCGTCGTCTTTGGCCCATGCGTCCAGCGCCGCTTCGATCTCAAGCGCCATCTCGTAGCTCAGCGCGTTGAGGGCTTTGGATCGGGTCAGGGTGATACGGCCTGCGCGGCCAGTGATGCGGATGTCGATATCGCTCATTGATGTTCTGCCAGCAGTTGCCGGGCGACGATCAGGCGCATGATTTCGTTGGTGCCTTCGAGGATTTCATGCACGCGCAGATCACGTACCAGTTTCTCGATTCCGTAATCGGCAAGGTAGCCATAGCCGCCATGCAATTGCAGGCATTGATTGACGATTCTGGAGCCGCCCTCGGTCACGAATTTCTTGGCCATGGCGCAAAACTTGGTGGCATCCGGCGCGCCTTGGTCCAGCTTCCACGCCGCTTGACGCAGGAAGGTGCGGGCGGCTTGCAGTTCGATCTCCATTTCCGCAAGACGGAATTGCAGGGCTTGGAACTGATCAATGGATTTCCCAAACGCCTTGCGCTCGGACATATATTGCAGGGTCATGTTCAGCGCCTGTTGCGCGGCCCCAAGCGAGCAGGCGGCGATATTCAAACGGCCGCCATCAAGGCCCGCCATGGCATAGGAAAAGCCTTGGCCTTCCTCGCCCAAAAGGTTTTCGGCGGCAATGTTGCAGTTATCGAATTGCACTTGGGCGGTGGGTTGGCTGCGCCAGCCCATCTTGTCCTCTAGCCCGCCGAACGACAGGCCGGGGTTTCCATCCTCGACGTAGACGGTGGAAATGCCCTTGGGGCCATCCTCGCCGGTGCGGACCATGACAACATATGCGTCCGAGTAGCCACCACCCGAGATGAAGGCCTTGGTGCCATTGAGTGTGTAACCTTCGTTGGTGCGTTCAGCCTTGGTTTTGAGCGCCGAGGCGTCCGAGCCTGAGCCGGGTTCGGTCAGGCAATAGGACAGCACGGTTTCCATGGTCAGCGCCTTGGGCAGGACGCGGGTTTTCATCTCGTCGCTGCCGAAGGTGTCGATCATCTTGGCGCACATGTTGTGGATCGACAGGAAGGCCGCGACCGAGGGGCAGGCCATGGAAAGCGCCTCGAAGATCAACGTGGAGTCCAGCCGCGAAAGGCCAGAGCCGCCGGACTCTTCACTGACGTAGATGCCGCCAAGACCCAGTTCGGCAATTTGCGGCCAGAGTTCCTTGGGGATGGTGCCGTCGCGTTCCCATTTTTGGGCATGGGGGGCGATATTGTCCTGCCCGAAGGCATGGGCCATGTCGAAAATGGCCGATTGCTCCTCATTCAAGGCGAAATCCATCTGCGTCTCCTCCCCGCGGCATGTAATTGAACGCGTGTTTAATTAGCAATCATTGCAGCAATGTTGCAAGTGGGTGTGAGAGAAGGGTAGCGGGGTTGCGTGAAATGGAAAACCGGTAGAGAGGAGTGTCCCGAAATCTTTAAAGATTTCGGACCGTTTTCTTTCAAAGAAAACGGTGTCAGCGGACCGCTTCGATCGGGCCTTCGGCGCGGCCGTGGATGAATTGATCGAGGTAGGGGTCGCCCGAGGCGTCCATATCGGCCACCGGCCCGGTCCATTGGATGACGCCATCGTGCAGCATCGCCACATTATCGGCAATCGCGCGCACGGAGGTCATATCGTGGGTAATGGTCATGGCGGTGGCGCCCATTTCGACAACGATTTCGCGGATCAGGTCGTTGATCACGCCCGACATGATCGGGTCAAGCCCGGTGGTAGGCTCATCGAAAAAGATGATCTCGGGCTCGGCGGCGATGGCGCGGGCCAACCCGACGCGCTTTTGCATGCCGCCCGAGAGTTCGGCGGGGAATTTGTCGGCCTGTTCCGGCGTCAGCCCCACGCGGCGCAGTTTTTCGATGGCGATTTCGCGGGCTTCCTCCTTGGGGCGCTTCAACGACCCGCGCAGCAGGCGGAAGGCCACGTTTTGCCAGACGGGCAGTGAATCAAATAGCGCACCACCCTGAAACAGCATCCCGAAGCGGGCGAGAAAGGCATCGCTGTCGCCCTTGGTGACGTCCTTGCCATCCAGCGTGATCTCGCCACTGTCGGGGTGAATGAGGCCAAGGATGCACTTCAGCGCCACGGATTTGCCGGTGCCCGACCCGCCGATGATCACCATCGACGTGCCGGTCTCGATCTTCAGATTGACCCCTTGAAGAACCCGGTTGCTGCCAAAGGCTTTATGGACATCCTTGAGTTCGATCATGCGTGTGGTCCCTGGTGGCACACGGCTGGGGCTCTGCCCCAGACCCCGGGATATTTCCGGCAAGAAGAAAGCCGATGCTTTCGCTGGCGGGGTGATATGGGGCGGCGTGGGGTCATGCCGAGAAAAACAGTTCTGTCAGAAGGTAATTGGAGGCGAGGATCAATACGCTGGCGGCCACCACAGCGGCCTTGGTGGCGCGGCCCACGCCCTGCGCCCCGCGACCCGAGTGCATGCCGAAATAGCAGCCCATCAGCGCCACGATGAAGCCGAAGGCTGCCCCTTTGATCAGGCCCGAAACCACGTCCCACACCTCAAGAAAATCGATGGTGTTGTGCAGGTAGGTGCCCGCGCCGAAATCAAGCCGCCCGACGCCGACCAGAAAGCCGCCCATGATGCCGATCACGTCGCCCACACCCACCAGCACCGGCACCGCCAGCGTGGCGGCCAGAACGCGGGGCAGGGTAAGGTATTTCATCGGATTGGTCGACAGCGTGGTCAGCGCGTCGATCTGTTCGGTCACTTTCATCGTGCCGATCTCGGCGGCGATGGAGGAGGCCACCCGCGCCGCCACCATGAGCCCGCCCAGAACCGGCCCAAGCTCGCGCGTGAGGCCGATAGCGACGATAGAGGGCACCACGGTTTCGGCGTTGAACCGCGAGCCGCCCGCATAGATTTGCAATGCCAGCGCCCCGCCGGTGAACAGCGCCGTCATGCCCACGACGGGTAGCGAGAGCCAGCCGATCTGGATCAGGGCATGGCCGAATTCGCGCGCATAAAACGGCGGGCGGAACAGATGGCTGACGGTATCGACGGCAAAAAGCGTCACGCGCCCGATCATGGCGAGCGCCGACAGCACGTTGCGGCCAAGAGCGGCCAGAAGGTGCAGGATCCAGCTCATCCGCCAAGATACCTGCGGCTGTACCGGTCCCCCAAGGAGGTCAGGATTTCATAGCCAATGGTGCCCGCGTTATCGGCCAGCGTGTCGATGGTGTTGTGCTGGCCCAAAAGCTCAAGGGATTTGGGGTCATGGCCAAGGTCGGTTACATCGACGCCGATCAGGTCCATGGATATCCGGCCCACAACCGGGCATTTCACCCCCTCGGCCCAAAGATGCGTTTTGGGCCCCATGGCGCGAATGATGCCATCGGCATAGCCTGCGCTGATGGTCGCCACCCGCATCGGGCGGGGCGCGGTAAAACTGTTGCCGTAGCCGACGGTTTCGCCGGGGATCAGGTCGCGGCATTGAATGACAGGGATGTCCAGCGTGACGACGGGCCGCGCGTCGGCAAAGGGCAAGCCGCCATAAAGGCCGATGCCCGGACGCGCGAGATCGAAATGATACTCGGGCCCCATGAGGATGCCGCCGGTATTGGCCAAGGACAGCGGCACACCGGCCTCGGCGGTCATGGCCTGAAAAGCGCCCAGTTGACGGGCGTTCATCTCGTGCTCCGGCTCATCGGCGCAGGCAAGGTGCGACATGATCAAGGCCGGGGTTTGTTCCAAGGCCACATCGCGCATGGCGGCCCATTCGCCCGGCTCCATGCCAAGCCGGTTCATGCCGGAATCAAGCTGTACGCCGAAGGCATGGCCGGGCAGGGCCTCGACATGGCGGATCATCTGGTCGATGGAATTGATCATTGGCACCAGATCGCAATCGCCGATCATATCGGCATCGCCCGCCATATGGCCGGAAAAGACGTTGATCGTGGGGCCGGGGCCAAGTTCGGCGCGCAGGGCCGCGCCTTCCTCGGCCATGGCGACAAAGAAGCTGCGCACCCCGTCGCGGGCCAGCGCGCGCGCCACCTTGGCGGCGCCAAGCCCATAGGCATTGGCCTTGACCACGCCGGCGGTTTCGCCGGTCATCACGGCATCCAACGCACGCCAATTTGCGCGGATCGCGTCAAGGTCGATGGTCAGGGTCGCGGTGCTCATGGGGGTGGGTTTTGACAGGATGCACGAGGGGGTCAAGTGAAAAGGCGGCCCGCCGGGGCCTGCCCGTGCCTCAGAACTCCTGATTGCCGCCTTGTTGCCACGGTTGAACGAGGTTGCCGAAGCGGGTGAACTGGCCTTCGAAGCTCAGTTCGACACTGCCGATCGGGCCGTGCCGTTGCTTGCCGATGATGACCTCGGCCTTGCCATGCAGGCGCTCCATCCGCTCTTGCCACGCGGCCATTTCCTCAAGCCGGTCGTCGGATGGTTTTTCGCGTTCGACGTAATATTCCTCGCGGAACACGAACATCACCACATCGGCGTCCTGCTCGATCGAGCCGGATTCGCGCAGGTCCGAAAGCTGTGGGCGTTTATCGTCGCGGCTTTCCACTTGGCGCGAAAGCTGTGACAGGGCGACCACAGGGATATCAAGTTCCTTGGCGATGGCCTTGAGGCCTTGGGTGATCTCGGAAATCTCGTTCACGCGGCTGTCCTTGGCGCTGGCGGCGCGGACAAGCTGCAGGTAGTCGACCATCAGTACGTCCAAGCCATGCGTCCGCTTCAAGCGGCGCGCTCGCGCGGCCAGTTGGCTGATCGGCAGGGCGGGGGTGTCGTCAATGTAAAGCGGGCAGGATTCCAGCGTCTTGGCGGCGTCGACGAAGCGGCGGAACTCGGCCTCTGTCATGTCGCCACGGCGGATCTGTTCCGACGGCACTTCGGAGGCTTCAGACAGGACCCGGGCCGCCAGCTGCTCGGCGCTCATTTCAAGGCTGTAAAAGCCCACGACGCCGCCTTCGATGGCGCCTTCGGTGCCGTCGGGCAGGGCACCGCGCTTGTACGCCTTGGCGATATTGAAGGCGATGTTGGTGGCCAGGGAGGTTTTGCCCATCGACGGTCGTCCGGCCAGGATAAGAAGGTCTGACTTGTGCAGGCCGCCCAGCTTGCGGTCCATATCCGTCAGCCCGGTCGAAATACCGGCCAGCCCGCCATCCCGCTGATAGGCGGCGTTGGCCACGTTCACCGCGTCGGTGACCGCGCGCAGAAAACTCTGAAAGCCCGATTCCGCCTGTCCCTGTTCGGACAGTTTGTAAAGCTTCTGTTCGGCCTCGACGATCTGATCCTTGGGCTCGGACTCGACATCGGCTTGCAATGCCTTGCCCGCGATATCATGGCCAAGCGCGATCAACTCGCGCCGTACGGCCATGTCGTGAATCATCTGGGCGTAATCGCGCACGGCAAAGGCCGAGATTGCCGCCCC
>DATFKJ010000157.1:0-10318 GCA_035268705.1 Roseovarius sp.
CGCCGTCGGGATCAACCCGGCGGCGTTTTTCGTTGTGCTTTTCATGGCCGGATTGTGGCGGCAATCGCCGCAGAAATCACCTTTCGGCCCTAATGCGTCCCGAATCGCCTGCCATCTTCCGACCCATGGCCAGCAGGTCGATGAGACGCAGAAGCAGAGCGAAGGAACGCATCATGCCCTTTGACGCAAGCCACGAGCAGACCCCCTTTCCAAGCGAGAAGGCCCGCCGCCTTCTGGAGGCCCACGACCGTGAAGTCGGGCGCAATCAGGTTGAAAAGGCCTCGAAAGTCGAATTCGCGCGCCGCGATCAAACGCCCTACTCAGAAGTGGCGTGACACACCCCTCGGCGGCGGCCTAAACTGCCGCCACCATGGATCACAAAACCCTCGTCGCCACCCTCCCAAAAGATGAACTGGCGCGGCTCAATGCCCTGTCCGATGCCCCCGGCCTGCGTCACCTCGCGGGCCATTTGGCCTTGATCGCGGGCTTTGGCCTGTGGATCGCTCAAGGCTGGCCGCTCTGGCAACTGGCGCTTGTCGGGCAGGGCATCGCGATATGCTTTCTTTTCACGCTGGAACATGAGGCGACCCATAAAACCCCCTTCACCACCGCGTGGCTGAATGAATGGGTGGGCCGCATCACGGGGTTCGTGATCCTCAACCCGTTCGAATGGTTCCGCTACTTCCACCTTGCCCACCACCGCCACACCAATATCCCCGACAAGGACCCCGAGCTTCTTTCGGGTGCCAAGCCCGAAACATGGCCAGCTTACCTCACCCACATAAGCGGCCTGCCCTATTGGTGGACCATGGCCTGCCAAACCGTGACCAATGCGCGGGGCCGTGACCCGGGCGACTATGTGCCAAAACGCGCCCACGCCCGTATCCGCAAAGAGGCCCGCGTGATGCTTGCGGGCTACGCGCTTTGCGCCCTCAGCCTCGTGCTAACACCGCTGCTTTTATGGGTCTGGCTCCTGCCCTGCCTCATCGGTCAACCATTTCTACGCCTCTACCTTCTGGCCGAGCATGGCCGCTGTGCCTTTGTCGCCAACATGCTGGAAAACACCCGCACCACCTTCACCAATCGCGCGGTGCGGTTTCTGGCATGGAACATGCCCTATCACGTCGAACACCACAGCCTGCCACAGGTACCCTTTCACCAGCTTCCCGCGCTGCATGACCACATGCAGGGCCATCACCACGTCACCGCCGATGGCTACACCCGCTTCACCGCCGATTATCTGCGTGGCCTCTAAGGCCAAGCACCTTGTCTCACGCGCCCCGAAGGTATAGCAGGACGCCCAAGACCAAAGGGACAGGCTCATGGACGACCTCAGAGACAAATACCTTGCCGCGATCGCCGGTGCAGGCGACGAATCCACCCTCGAAGACCTGCGCGTGCAGGCCGTCGGCAAGAAGGGCGAGATCAGCCTGAAAATGCGCGAACTGGGCAAAATGACCCCCGAGGAACGGCAGGTCATGGGGCCGAAACTCAACGCCCTGAAAGATGAGATCAACAGCGCGCTGGCCGCCAAGAAACAGGCGCTGTCCGACGCCGCGCTCGATGAACGCCTGCGCGCCGAATGGCTGGACGTCACGCTGCCCGCACGAGGCCGCCGCATGGGCACGATCCACCCGGTCAGCCAAGTCACCGAGGAGGTCACCGCGATCTTCGCCGACATGGGCTTTGCCGTGGCCGAAGGTCCGCAGGTGGAAAGCGATTGGCACAATTTCGACGCGCTCAACATCCCCGGCCACCACCCCGCAAGGGCCGAGATGGATACCTTCTACATGCACCGCGCCGAAGGCGACGACCGCCCGCCGCATGTGCTGCGCACCCATACCTCGCCGGTGCAAATCCGCTCGATGGAGGCGCAGGGCGCGCCCATTCGCGTGATCTGTCCGGGCCGCGTCTACCGCGCCGATTATGACCAGACCCACACCCCGATGTTCCATCAGGTCGAGGGGCTGGCGATTTATAAAGACATCTCCATGGCCAACCTGAAATGGGTTTTGGAGGAATTCTGCCGCACGTTTTTCGAGGTGGACGGGGTGGAACTGCGCTTCCGCGCCTCGCACTTTCCGTTCACCGAGCCGTCCGCCGAAGTCGACATCCGCTGTTCATGGGCCGATGGAACCCTGAAAATCGGCGAAGGCGACGACTGGCTTGAGATTCTGGGCTCCGGCATGGTCCACCCGAAGGTGCTGATGGCCGGCGACATAGACCCGGCAGCATGGCAGGGCTTTGCTTTTGGAATGGGCATCGACCGGATCGCCATGCTGAAATACGGCATCCCCGACCTGCGCGCCTTCTTCGATTCCGACCTGCGCTGGCTGCGCCACTATGGGTTTGCGAGCTTGGACCAGCCGACGTTGCATGGTGGGTTGAGTAGGTGAGACCCAAACGGGATTACGATAGAATTCGAACGATCCTACAAGAGGCATCCGAAGTGCCTTCCAAGTATGACGACGGTTTGGTTGAGTTTGGAAGGCAAATGAAGCCAGGGGATGAGTACCAGCTTTATTTGATGCATGACGCTGGCCTGATCGAGGGAAACGGATACAAAAGCGGGATATTTTTCATAACTAATCAAGGGCATGATTTCCTCGACGCAATTCGCGATGAGGGCCTCTGGCAAAAAACCAAGGATACCGTTTCGGAAACAGGCGGCAATGCAACGCTTGAGATCGTGAAGGCGTTAGCAATCGGGTTTTTGAAAAAGAAGATTGCTCAGCACACGGACATTGATCTTGGATAGGTCTTAGGATGCCAAGGCAGCGTTGGCCGTAACATTCGATATAGTACGGGCTCCGTACCGGCGCGGAATCAAGGGCCGCAGGCCCGCCGCGCCAAAGACGACGCGCCCGGACGCGGCGGCTTTTTGTTAACCACTGAGCACCGCCAAAGGTCCTACGGAAACGGCAGCCATAAAGCACACCCGCCCACACCGGCCAACCGCCCCCGCGCGCGTCGTCTTTGGCGCGGCTTATCCCATGCGGTCCAACCCGTAGGGTGCGCATTCATTGCGCACCACTGCTCTGGCGCCGCTCATCACTCCCGTTCTTCTCAAAGGCGCTCGTAAGGGCTGATGAGCGGCAGGGCGCGGAACGTACGAAACGCCTGTACGTTTCGTACAAAATCCACCGCGCGCTCTGTTAATTTGCCGGGGTACCGCAAAAATACCGACGCGATACCGACGTTATGCCGACATGGTACAGATGACGGTTTTTGTTGTTAACCAAGGGGTTAGGTGTGATTTGTGGAGTAGGGGCAGGGGGCTTTGCCCCCTCTTGGCCTGTGGCCAATTCACCCCCAGGATATTTTTGGCCAGAAGAAAGGGATTTGGCTTGGGGTTTTCCCGGTTAGTCATATGGGCTAAACGCGCGTGAAACCCTTGTTTATCCGTGGATGAAAGCCGATGAAATTCACCCTGTCGTGGTTGAAAGACCATCTTGAGACCGAGGCCAGCTTGGCCGAGATCGCCGAGGCCCTGACCGATCTGGGCCTTGAGGTGGAAGAGATTTCCAACCCCGCCGAGCGGTTGTCCGACTTTACCATAGGCAAGGTGGTTTCAGCCGAGAAGCACCCCGATGCGGACAAGCTGAAGGTTTGCCAAGTGGAGACCGACGAGGGGCAGACACAGATCATCTGCGGCGCGCCGAATGCACGCGAGGGGATCACCGTTGTGGTGGCCAAGCCGGGGGTCTATGTCCCTGGAATCGATACGACAATTGGCGTCGGCAAGATCCGCGGCATCGAGAGCTATGGCATGATGGCATCCGAGCGTGAGATGGAATTGTCGGATGAGCATGACGGCATTATAGAGTTGCCGTCGGGCGAGGTTGGTGAGCGGTTCACGGATTGGTTGGCGGTCAATGATCCGGCCAAGGTGGACCCGGTGATCGAGATCGCCATCACGCCAAATCGCCCTGACGCGCTTGGTGTGCGCGGTATCGCGCTGGATCTGGCGGCGCGGGGTCTTGGCACCATGAGACCCGCGCCCGAAGCGCAGGTCGAAGGCCTGTTTCCCTGTCCGATCACCGTCACGATTGACGAAGATACCCGCAAGGATGGGTGCGAGGTATTCGCCGGGCGTCTGATCCGCGGTATCAAGAACGGCCCCTCGCCCGAGTGGCTTCAGGACCGTTTGCGCGCCATCGGGTTGCGGCCCATCTCGGCGCTTGTGGATGTGACGAATTTCTTCACCTTCGACCGCAACCGACCCCTGCATGTTTTCGATGCCGACAAGGTCAACGGCGACCTGCGGGTGCATCGCACCACGGGTGGTGAAACCCTTATGGGCTTGGATGAAAAGGAATACAGCTTCGGCCCTGGCCAAGTGGTGATTTCCGATGACACCGGCGTGGAAAGCATCGGTGGTATCATGGGCGGGCTTGCCACCGGCTGCACCGAAGAGACCACCAATGTGTTCCTTGAGGCCGCCGTTTGGGACCACGTGCAAATCGCCAGCACGGGTCGCGCGCTCAAGATCAATTCCGACGCCCGCTATCGCAACGAACGCGGCATTGATCCGGTCTTCAACATGGAGGCGATCGAACTGGCCACCCAGATGATCCTTGATCTTTGTGGCGGCGAACCGTCGGAGGTCACCGTGGCCGGTGAAGTGCCCGATGTCAGCCGCGCTTACCGGCTTGATCCCGCCCGGGTGCAATCGCTTGTCGGCATGGACATCCCCGAGGCCGAACAACGCCAGACCCTGACCGCCCTTGGCTTCCGCCTTGAGGGCGACATGGCCCATGTTCCAAGCTGGCGCCCCGACGTCATGGGCGAGGCCGATCTGGTGGAAGAAGTGGCGCGGGTGGCCTCTCTGACCAAGCTGGAGGGCAAGCCGCTTGCGCGGGGACAGGTGGGCGTGCCCAAACCGATCCTCAGCCCCATGCAGCGACGCGAACAGGCCGCCCGCCGCACCACGGCGGCCTTGGGCTATAACGAATGCGTCACCTATAGCTTCATTGACCAAGCCAGTGCTTCGCGCTTTGGTGGCGGCGGCGATGCAACCATGCTGGCCAACCCGATCAGCTCGGAAATGAGCCATATGCGCCCCGATCTGCTGCCCGGTCTGTTGCAGGCCGCGGCCCGCAATCAGGCCCGCGGTATGAGCGATCTGGCGCTGTTCGAGGTGGGCCATGCCTTTGAAGGCGGCGAGCCCGAGCAACAGCACGTGCAGGTCACGGGCCTTCTGGTGGGGCGCACCGGGCCCAAGGATGTGCATGGTGCCTCGCGTGCCGTGGACCTTTATGATGCCAAGGCCGATGCCGAGGCGATCCTGTCGGCCATGGGTGCCCCCGCCAAGGTGCAAATCCTGCGCGACGGGCCGGAGTGGTTCCATCCCGGTCGCCATGGCCGCATCTGTCTTGGCCCCAAGAAGGTGCTGGGCATTTTTGGCGAATTGCACCCCCGCGTGCTGGAGCAGATGGACGTCAAAGGCCCCGCCGTGGCCTTTACCCTGTTCCCCGGTGAAATCCCCTTGCCGCGCAAAAAGACCGCCTCGCGCGGGGCGATGACGGTCAGCGATTTGCAGGCGGTCGAGCGTGACTTTGCCTTTGTCGTTGATGCCGAGATCGAGGCGCTGACACTGGTCAACGCCGCCGCCGGGGCCGACAAGGCGCTGATCGAAGACGTGCGCGTGTTCGATGAATTCATCGGCGGCAGCCTTGGGGAAGGCAAGAAATCCCTCGCCGTCACGGTACGCCTTCAGCCCACCGACAAAACCCTGAAAGAAGCCGATATCGAGGCGGTCTCGAAGAGAATTGTCGAGAAGGTGGAAAAGGCCACAGGTGGTACCCTGCGGGGGTGAGCCCCTGCAACGGTATTATGCAATCTAGACAATAACGGAGGCTCCCATGACCCTGAATGTTTATCTTTCCGGCGAAATCCATACCGACTGGCGCGAGCAGATCATCGAAGGTGCAGAAGGCCTTGATGTCACCTTCAACAGCCCGGTCACCGATCATGGGGCCAGCGATGATTGCGGCGTGGCGATCCTTGGGGCCGAGGATGACAAGTATTGGCACGATCACAAGGGGGCCATGGTCAACGCCATTCGCATCCGCAAGGGGATTGCCGAGGCCGATGTCGTGGTTGTCCGCTTCGGCGAGAAGTACAAGCAATGGAACGCGGCCTTCGATGCGGGCTATGCCGCCGCCCTTGGTAAGTCGTTGATTATCCTGCAACAGCCCGAGCATGACCACGCATTGAAAGAAGTGGATGCCGCGGCCCTTGCCATGGCGCGCGAACCTTCTCAGGTGGTGCAGATCCTACGCTATGTTCTGGATGGCAGCCTTCCGCGTTAAAACGCCGCTTGCGGGGAATTCCTTGACAAAAAACCCCTAGAGGTCAGGGTTTGCGGCGATGTATTCGCGCATCTGGTAACGCGCAGCACTGGGCCTGTGCATAGTAACTTCTGGGGGCTTTCATGGAAGCATTTATGGACTCAATGGGTGCCTATGCACCTATCGTAATGAACGCGGTCAAGGCGCTTGTCGTCCTGATCATAGGGTGGATTATCGCTGGCATGGTCAGCGGGCTTGTTCGCCGTAAAGTCAACGCCAACGAAAACGTCGACAACACGCTTGGGAACTTTGTGGCCTCCGTCGTGAAGTGGGTCATCCTGCTTATGGTGTTGGTCGCGGTGCTGGGTATCTTCGGGATCGAAGCCACCTCGCTGGTCGCGGTTCTGGGTGCGGCGACTCTGGCCATTGGTCTGGCGTTGCAAGGCACGCTGAGCGATCTGGCCGCAGGTTTCATGCTGATCCTGTTCCGGCCCTACAAACTGGGTCAGTTCGTCGATATCGGCGGGACTTCGGGTACGGTCCAAGATCTCAACCTGTTCATCACCGAACTGGTGACGCCCGACAACGTGCAGATCATTGTCCCCAATGGTCAGGCATGGGGTGCGATCATCACCAACTTCTCGCATCACGACACGCGGCGCGTGGATATGACCTTTGGTATCGACTACGGCGATGACGCCGACAAGGCCATGGGCATCATCCTTGATCTGGCCAAGACCGATACCCGCGTACATGACGACCCCGCCCCGTGGGTGCGCGTCACCAACCTTGGCGACAGCAGCGTGGATCTGACGGCGCGCATCTGGTGTGACGCGGCGGATTACTGGGACGTGAAGTTCGAGATGACCAAGGCCGTCAAGGAAGCCTTCGACAAATCGGGCGTGTCTATTCCCTATCCGCACTCGGTGGAAATCAAGAAAGCGGGCTAAAGACCCGTAGATCGGTACCGGCGGTTCCGATGCCAATGACGGCCCGGCGCAATCCGCGTCGGGCCGTTTGCGCTTTGCTGGCTTGCAGGGCGGGCTGTTTCGCCCCATATCTTCGCGAAGACATTACGGGACCCGACATGACATTTCGAGACAAGGTAGGCGCGGTCGTCGACCGGCCTGCGGTGCAGAATTTCATCCTTGGCGTGATTCTCTTCAACGCCGCGATACTTGGGTTGGAGACGTCCAAACCCGCGATGGAGATGGCCGGGCCGCTCATCGTGACCCTTGATCAAATCTGCCTTGCGATCTTCGTGGTCGAGATTGCCGCAAAACTGACGGCACGCGGTTTTGACTTTTTCAAACGCGGCTGGAACGTCTTTGATTTCGTGATCGTGGGAATTTCCCTTATCCCGGCGGCACAGGGGCTTTCCGTGCTCCGCGCGCTGCGCATCCTGCGTCTGTTGCGTGTGCTGTCTGTCACGCCCTCCCTGCGCCGCGTGGTCGAAGGATTGATGAGCGCACTGCCCGGCATGGGCTCGGTCTTCGTGCTGACCGGGCTGATCTTCTACATCGCCGCCGTGATGGCCACGAAACTTTTCGGCGAGGCCTTCCCGGAATGGTTCGGAACCTTAGGCCTCTCGGCCTATTCGCTGTTCCAGATCATGACGCTTGAATCGTGGTCCATGGGCATCGTGCGCCCGGTGATGGAGGTCTACCCCTACGCATGGGCCTTCTTCGTACCCTTCATCTTGGTCACCACCTTCGCCGTGGTGAACCTTGTCGTCGGTCTGATCGTGAATTCGATGCAGGACGCCCACCACGAGGAAGACGTTGAAAAAACTGACAGCTACCGGGACGAGGTCATGGCCCGGCTGGACCGGATCGAGGCGGCGATCAAGGTCCGTGATAAGGGGTAAGCTGCCTAGCGTGACCTTGTCAGCTCTAGGAATACATCCTGCAAATCCGCTTGTTCGGTTTTCACATCCCGGATGCGAATCCCCGCGCCGCGCACCGCTTCCAACACCGCCTCGGCCGATGTCTCGCGCGATTGATAGCTAAGCGCCAACGACCCATCGGGACGGGTCTCCACCTCGATTCCCGGGGCCTTGGGCAGGGTCTTTGGCACGTCATCGGGCTGGATCACCATGCATTTGCCATCCAAGCGGCTCAGCAGGTTTGCCGTACTGTCCCGCGCCACCAGATCCCCTTGGTTGATAATCGCGATCTCGTCACACATTTCCTCGGCCTCTTCGAGGTAATGGGTGGTCAGGATCACGGTCATGCCCTCGCGGTTCAATCGGCGCACGTTTTCCCACAACATCTGGCGCAATTCGATATCGACGCCCGCCGTGGGTTCATCCAGCACCAGAACATGCGGCGTATGCACAAGCGCCTTGGCCAGCAACAGCCGCCGCCGCATCCCGCCCGAGAGCGTCCGGGCATAGGCCTCGGCCTTGTCCTCCAGTCCGACAAGGCGCAATATCTCATCGCTGCGTCGCTGGCTTTTCGGCACGCCGTAAAGCCCCGCCTGCACCTCCAAGGCGCCGCGTGGGGTAAAGAAGGGATCAAGGTTCAATTCCTGCGGCATCACCCCGATCGAGGCGCGGCTTTGCCGGGGGTTCACGTCCTGATCAAAGCCCCAGATCGTCACTTGCCCTGCGGTCTTCACCACCAAACCGGCAAGGATATTGATAAGCGTCGATTTGCCCGCGCCATTCGGCCCCAAAAGCCCGAAAACCGACCCTTGCGGGATTTCCAGATCAACGCCCTTCAAGGCCTCTTTGAGAGGCGCGCCCTTGCCTGCGGCATAAGACTTGCGCAAGCCGCGTATTTCAATGGCGTTGTCGCCCATGGTCCCCTTGCCCCTGCCTGTCGGATCGCTCATATTCGGACCTAGTGGAAAGATCGGCAAAAGGAAACGCCCCGATGGTAACAAAGGCTCCGGAAAGCAAGCTTGTAGACAGCTATCGCGTCGCCTGTGATGGGGGCGAAGGGGCTTTGGGCCATCCGCGCGTCTGGCTGCAAATCCCGCTTGAAACGGGATACGTGGAATGCCCCTATTGCGATTGCAAATACATCCACCGCGATTTCGAGGGTAAGGTCAGCACAAGCTGATTTGCGCGTGCCGCGCGACGACTCAATAATTCAAGCCTGACGGGGGGCGGTCCATGTCTTTTGGAAAAGGATGCCACCTGCATCTGATTGATGGCTCGGCTTTTATATTCCGTGCCTATCATGCGCTGCCGCCACTGACTCGCAAATCCGATGGTATACCCATCGGCGCGGTCTCGGGCTTTTGCAACATGTTGCAGCGCTACATCGACGGTAACAGCACCGGCAATGATGCCCCCACCCATATCGCGGTGATCTTTGATAAGGGCAGCCACACCTTCCGCAATGACCTGTACGATCAATACAAGGCCAACCGCGATGAAATGCCCGAGGATTTGCGCCCGCAAATCCCGCTGACCCGCCGCGCGACCGAGGCCTTCAACATCGCCTGCAAGGAAATCGAAGGTTACGAGGCTGACGACATCATCGCCACCCTTTCCTGTCAGGCGCGCGAGGCCGGGGGGCGGGTAACGATCGTGTCCTCGGACAAAGACCTGATGCAGCTTGTCGGCGATGGCGTGGAAATGTTCGACGCCATGAAAAATCGCCGCATCGACGTGGAGGGCGTCGAGGAAAAATTCGGCGTCACCCCCGATAAGGTGGTCGATGTGCAGGCCTTGGCAGGCGACAGTGTCGATAACGTGCCGGGTGCGCCGGGCATCGGGGTGAAAACCGCCGCCCTTCTGATCAACGAATTCGGCTCGCTCGAAGACCTTCTGGACCGCGCCGAAGAGATCAAACAACCCAAGCGCCGCGAAACCCTGATCGAAAAACGCGAGCAAATTGAACTGTCCAAGAAGCTGGTGCAGCTTGATTGCGACACCCCGCTTGATTTCACGCTGGATGATCTCGACCTGCGCGACCCCGACCCCAACACGCTTCTGGGGTTCCTCGCGGAAATGGAGTTCCGCACGCTGTCCAAGCGTATCGCCGAAACCCTTGGGGCCGAAGCGCCGGTCATTC
>DATFKJ010000158.1:0-2499 GCA_035268705.1 Roseovarius sp.
GATGTGATCACCGCGATCATCATCGGGGCCTTCATGATCCATGGCCTGCAACCGGGGCCAATGATGTTTATCCTGAACGTCGATCTGATTTACGGGTTGTTCATCGGGTTGATCGTCAGTTCGATCTGCCTGTTCTTCGTCGGGTCGGTGGCGATCAAGGGGTTCAAATACGTGGCCGATATTCCCAAGCGGTTGTTGATCCCCGGGGTGTTGGTGCTGTGCATCTATGGCGTGTTCGCGGTGAACAACAATATTTTCGATGTCGGCGTGATGTTTGCCATGGGTTGGGTTGGCTATGCGATGATGCGCTGGCGTATCCCGGCGGCGCCTTTCCTGATCGCCTTTATCCTTGGGCCTTTGTTGGAGGATAATTTCCGGCAGGCGATGCTGATGTCCGGCAGCGATTGGAAAATCCTGTTCCGGGGGCCGATCACTTGGTTCTTCTGGACGGTGACCGCGATCACCATTTTCGCCATCGTTCGGATGGGGGTGAATGCCGCCCGTGAGGGGCGCGCGGCGCGCAAGGGCGAACTGGGCTGATGCGGGGGGCCAATCTTTTGGTGAAGACCTTGGCGCAGGCCGGGGTGCGCCGGATCTTTGCCCTGTCGGGCAATCAGATCATGCCAATCTTTGATGCCTGCCTGGATGCCGGTATTGAGTTGATCCACACCCGGCACGAGGGGGCCGCGGTGTTCATGGCCGAAGCCTATGCGCAGTTGACCGGGCAGGTTGGGGTTGCGCTTGTGACGGCCGGGGGTGGGCTGGCCAATAGTGTTGGGGCCTTGGCCTCGGCCCGGGCGTCGGACACGCCTGTCTTGCTGCTGTCGGGGGATAGTCCGCGAGGGCAGGACGGCAGCGGGGCCTTTCAGGAAATGGATCAGGTGGCGATCACCCAAGCCGTGACCAAGTATTCCTATCGTTCGGAGGCGGCGGAGGGGCTGGGCCGCGATTTGGCTTGGGCGATCGAGAGCGCCATGACCGGGCAACCGGGGCCGGTGCATCTGGCCTTGCCGTTTGATGTGGTCACGGCGGAGGTCGATGGCACCGCGCCTGTTGTCGTGCCTGCGGTGGAGGCAGTTGACCCGGCGGATGTTGAGGCGGTGCGCGGCTTGGTGGCTGTGGCGGCGCGGCCCTTGGTGGTGTTGGGGCCGTCTTTGACGCCGACGCGGCAGGCGGGGCTTGTGGAGCGGTTGGGCGCGGCATTGGGCGCGCCAGTGTATGCGATGGAAAGCCCCCGGGGGGTGCGTGACCCCAGCCTTGGGCGCATGGCCGAGGTGGTGGCGCGGGCCGATCTGGTGCTGTGCTTGGGCAAGCGGGTGGATTTCACGCTGGGTTTTGGCACGGGCGAGGCAGAGTGGGTGACGGTGAGCGCCGAAGGCGCGGATCATGCTTTGGCTGCCGGGAACTTGGGCGCGCGGCATCGGGCGGGAGTGGTGGCCCCGGCTTTGAGTATGGCGCGGGCCTTGTGCGAGGGCGAGGCCGCGGCGCGCGAGGCGTGGTGTGCGGAGGCGGCAGGATTGACGCGGGTGCGGCCCGAAGTCGGCGACGGTTTGACCTCGGCCAGCCTCTGCGCGGCGGTGCAGGAGGTTATTGCGGGATGTGACGAGAGCGTGGTGATCTGCGATGGCGGGGAGTTCGGGCAATGGGCGCAGGCCCTGACCTGTGGAACGGCGCGGGTGATCAACGGCGTGTCGGGCGCGATTGGTGGCGGTTTGCCCTATGCCATGGCGGCGCATGTGGCGCGCCCCGGTGCGGTGGTTTTTGCCCTGTCGGGGGATGGCTCCATCGGGTTTCACTTTGCCGAGTTCGAGACGGCGGCGCGGCATGGGCTGCCGTTTGTGATGGTGATCGGCAATGACCTGCGGTGGAATGCCGAGCATCAAATCCAGTTGCGCGATTATGGCGAAGGGCGGCTTGCGGGCTGTGATTTGACGGCGGCGCGGTATGATCTGGCGGCGCAGGCGATGGGGGCGCATGGGGAATTCGTGACGTCACCCGAGGATTTGCAGCCGGCCTTGGAGCGGGCCGTGGCCAGCGGCAGGCCCGCTTGTGTCAACGTGATGATCGAGGGGCTGCCCGCGCCGGTTGTTTAACCTTCGCGCAGGGCTTGCCATGCCTCGTACTGCGACAGGTACACGGTGCCGCCCATCTCTTGCAGGAAATGGCTGCGCTTAAGGCGGTCCATGACCGGGCCTTTGACCTCGGAGAGGTGCAGCTTGATGCCCATGGCCGTGAGGCGGGTATTTATGGCCTCAAGGCTTTCGAGGGCTGACATATCCACCTCGTTCACGGCGGCGAAATGCAGAATGACGTGTTTGACGGCGCAGTCCTCGGTGATGCGGTCGGCGACGTAATCCTCAAGAAAGCGGGCATTGGCGAAGTAGAGGCTTTCGTCGACCCGCAGGGTGACGACGCTTGGGCAGGTGGTGACGCTGTGGCGCTTGATGTTGCGGAAGTGTTCGGTTCCGGGGACGAGGCCGACCTCGGCCACATGGGGTT
>DATFKJ010000159.1:0-5686 GCA_035268705.1 Roseovarius sp.
GCGAGCATCTTGCGTCCTACAAGGTTCCGGGCAAGATCGTCTTTGACACGATCCCCAGAACCTCGACCGGGAAAATTCAAAAATTCGTTCTTAGACAGCGGGTGCCAAGTCTCTAGGTCTGAGCGCGCTTCTTGGCGAACAGTGTATCGAATGTCCCTTTTACTGTTCGTCCCGATAGCCTTTTGACGTTTCAACGTATGACGCGACCGGCTTGCCAATTTCGGCATGGCTGTTCATGGTTCAATCAAAGAATCTTAAGGCTACGGGCAATGATCTTAGACAAACCAGACCTTTTGCAGGCTATTCGCAGTCGTTTCGCACATGTCGACGCATGCCCTTTCGAAGGCCCTAGGGTATTCTTTGAGAATGCAGGCGGGGCATTGCGGCTGAACTCCGTGATCGAAACCTCGGCCAAGTTTGCAGGCTATCCAGACAACCAAGGGCGTGCCAATGCTGCTTCGCAGGCGTTGATGGAGGTCATCGCCAAAGGCAAAGCCGACATGATGCTGTTTTTCAATGCTCTGGATGGCGTGCCTTTCGTGGGTGAAAGTGGCACCGAAGTCTTGTTTCGCCTGATCCGGACAGCAGCGCTGGGTGCGGCGGAGGGCGGTGTCTTTCTGGGCTCGACCCTTGAGCACCCGGCCTCAAACAGCGCTATGGCGCGCTGGGCCGAGGTGACTGGACGCCCTCATATCCGGGTGCCGCATGACGATGTCACAGGGACGGTTTCGGTCGATGCCTATCGTGAACAGATCACTTCGGATCTGCGCGTTGCGACCATTGTCCATACCTCGCCCGTTACCGGCATGGCCGTTGATGTACCGGCGATTGCCGCGGCCATTCGTGAGGTTGCGCCTGAGTGTTTCATCATCGTGGATGGGATTCAGCATGCCAGCCACGGCGCGGTGGATGTCTCCGCCTGTCAGGCCGATGGCTATGTCGTTTCGCCCTACAAAATGTTTTCGCGCCATGGGTATGGTGTCGGCTGGGCCTCGGACCGGTTGACCGATCTGACCAAGGAGCAGATCAAGGATGGCCCGGCGGACAACTGGGAAATGGGCACCCGTGATGCCGGAGCCTATGCGACCTTTTCCGACGTCGTTGACTATCTCGATTGGCTGGGCGGGCAGGTGAGTGATGTAACCGATCCCCGCGCCCGGCTTGAAGCAGCGACGCAAGCGATTGCCTTGCATGAACGCGGGCTGATGCAGGCCGTGCTGTCAGGCACGGGCAACCTTCCCGGTCTGCGAGATATGCCTGGGGTGGAGTTCATCGGCGGTGACGCTTTGGACGGGCGCGAGGGAGTTGTTTCGCTACGCCTTGCCTCCAAAGGCTCTGCTGAGTTGGTGGACTTCCTTGCCGAGCGTGGCATCCGCGTGCATATCCGCAAGAACGATCACTATTGCGGCAATATTCTTGGGCCCTTGGGGGTCGAGGATTGCATCAGGGTTTCTATCAGCCACTACAACAGCCATGCCGAGGTGGCGCAGTTCCTGTCGGCCATGGCCGAGGCGACCGGCAGCTGACAGCGCAGTTGACAGGCGCGCGCCGCCTGCCGCACCATTCCATCGCCGGATCTTCCGGCGATTTCAGGACATGCGGTGCGCCATGGCTGCTTATCACAGGCCCGACAGGATGGAAGATGCGCTTGGCCTATTGGCCAAAGGCGGAGTGACCATCGCAGCCGGATGTACCGACCTTTTCCCGGCCACCGAGGCGCGGAGTTTGCCCGGGTCGGTCCTTGATATCACTGGTATCAAGGCGCTTCGCGGGATCGGGCCAACCTCGTTCGGTTTCCGAATCGGTGGGGCAGCGACGTGGTCAGACGTTATCGCCGCCGATTTGCCGCCTGCTTTCGATATGTTGAAAGAGGCAGCGAGGGAGGTTGGATCGCGCCAGATTCAGAACGCGGGGACAATTGCGGGAAACCTTTGCAACGCATCGCCCGCGGCCGATGGCGTGCCTTGTCTTTTGGCCCTTGATGCGGCGGTGGAATTGACGTCGATCCAAGGTGTGCGCACCGTACCCCTCAAGGCGTTCATCACCGGCGCCCGGCAAACCGCGCTTGCCCGCGATGAGATGCTTTCCGCGATTCATGTTCCGCAGAGCGCGGTGCAAGGGCGTTCGCGCTTCGTGAAGCTGGGGGCGCGCAGGTATCTGGTGATTTCCATTACCATGGTTGCCGCGCGCGTTGAGGTGGAGGATGGTCGCGTCAAGCAAGCCGCGCTTGCCGTCGGGGCCTGCGGCCCTGTGGCCACGCGGTTATCCCAATTGGAGGACGCGCTGATGGGGCAGGCTTTTGATCTCGCCCTGCCCGGGATCGTGACCGAAGCGCTGATTGCGCCGGCGCTCGATCCCATCGGTGATATCCGCGCCGACGCGCCCTATCGCAGCCATGCGGCGGGGGAACTTTTGCGCCGCGCGCTGGCCAATCTGGTCGCCGCGGAACGGAAGCTTTCGGCATGACGCGGCCCTTCGAAACCGTCACCCTGACCATCAACAGTGAGCCTGTCGGTTTGCCCGTAAATCCCGCTTCGCGCCTGTCCGAGGTGTTGCGCGAGGGGCTGGGCCTGCGCGGCACGAAAGTGGGCTGTGATGCGGGCGATTGCGGGGCCTGTACGGTGCTGCTGGATGGGGCACCCGTCTGTGCTTGTTTGACGCCTGCGGCACAGGCCGCCGGTCGGCACGTGACAACGGTTGAAGGGCTGACTGCGACGCGATTGCAGCAGAGCTTCCTTCGACATGGTGCGGCGCAATGCGGGATCTGTACGCCGGGCATGTTGATGACGGCGACGGCGCTTTTGGAGCGCAATCCCAACCCAACCAGATCCGAGGCCGAAGAGGCACTGGGCGGGGTTCTGTGCCGCTGTACTGGCTACACGCGGATTCTCGATGCGGTTCTGGATACTGCCCCGGGTGAT
The DNA here is from genome assembly GCA_035268705.1 of Roseovarius sp. Classification (GTDB taxonomy): domain Bacteria; phylum Pseudomonadota; class Alphaproteobacteria; order Rhodobacterales; family Rhodobacteraceae; genus Roseovarius. The sequence goes on from DATFKJ010000159.1 coordinate 2,922, forward strand.
GCGCCGGCCATGCCGGAGGCGGGGCAATCGGTTGGCGCGATGCTTGAGCGCCTTGATGGCGTGCCCAAGGTTGACGGCACCGAAAGCTATGGTGCCGACCATGCCCCCGAAGGCGCACTTTTGGTCCGGGCGGTCCGCGCCCCGGGCGCGCCGATGCATTTTACGCTTGGCGATCTGGAGGCATGGCAAGCTGCGCAATCCGGTCCGGTGCATGTTTTCACCGCCGAGGATATTCTCGGGGTCAATCGCTTTGGCGTGATCCCGGCCTTCGTCGACCAACCCGCCCTTGCCCAATCGCACGTGAGGATGAGGGGTGAGGCGGTGGCCCTTGTCGCGGGGGAACCGGCGGTGATCGAGGCCCTCGACCTTTCGACCTTCCCGGTCACTTGGACCGATGCGCCCAAGGACGCGCCCGTACACGACACCCATCCCGACGACCTGTTGATCGCGGGTGTCGTTCGGCGTGGCGATGCAGCGGCGGCCCTAAAGCGTGCAACGTATGTGGTAAGCGGCCATATGCGCACAGGCTATGTCGAACATGCCTATATCGAGCCCGAGGCCGGTGTCGCGTGGATGGAGGGTGACGTGCTGGCAATCCGTGCCTGCACCCAAGCCCCGATCATGGACCGGGACGACACGGCGCGCATTCTTGGCCTGCCGCCAGAAAGGGTGCGGATGATTCCCGCTGCCACCGGCGGTGGTTTCGGGGCCAAGCTGGACTTGTCTTTGCAGCCTCTGATCGGATTGGTGACACTGAAAACCGGACGTCCAGCGCGGATGATCTATTCACGTGCGGAATCCATGGCAACCACCACCAAGCGCCACCCTTCCGATATGCGCGGCGAGATCGGCGTGGACGCTGAGGGGCGGCTTGTGGGCATGACATTTGACGGGGACTTCAACACCGGTGCCTATGCGAGTTGGGGGCCGACGGTCTCTGGGCGTGTGCCGGTGCATGCCTCCGGGCCGTATTACATCCCCAATTACGACGCCGATGCTCGGGCCAACTATAGCTACGAGCCGATTTCCGGGGCTTTCCGGGGTTTCGGTGTGCCACAAGCGGCGCTCTTGCAGGAAACCCTGTTTGACGAACTGGCCGAAAAGGCCGGGATCGACAGGCTGAAATTTCGCCAGCTCAACGCCCTGCGCGATGGGCAGGATACGGTCTGCGGGCAGGTCCTGCATGGGGTTGGCATGACCGATTGCCTTGAGGCCTTGGAAGACCCGTGGGGCAAGGCGCTGGCTTGGGCCGAGGCCGAGAATGCCAAGGGCGGCCATACGCGCCAAGGGGTCGGCATTGCCTCCTGCTGGTACGGCTGCGGCAATACCGGCATTCCCAATCCCTCGACCATCCGGGTGGGGATTACCGCGCAGGGTGAACTGTACCTGCACCAGGGCGCGGTCGATATCGGGCAAGGCTCGAACACCGTGATTGCCCAGATTTGTGCCGATGCGCTGGGCCTGCCCATCGCCCAGATGCAGATCATCGACGCCGATACCGCCCGCACGCCCGATTGTGGCAAAACCTCCGGCTCACGCCAGACCTATGTGACAGGAAGTGCCGCCCTGCGTGCCGGGGCGGCCCTGCGCCAGCGGATCCTGCAAATGACCAATATGGGCGAAGACGCCACGCTTCGCCTTGAGGGCCAAACCCTCAAGGTCAGCGATGGCCAAGCCGCCCGGCATATTGATCTGTCCACGCTTGAGGCTGACACCAACGGCTATGTCCTTGTAGCCGAGGAAACCTATGACCCACCGACGCGGTCCTTGGATGAAAACGGGCAGGGCGCGCCCTACGCCGTCTATGGCTATGGGGCGCAGGTTGCGTCGGTCGCGGTCGACACGCGGCTTGGGATAGTAAAGGTCACGCATATCACGGCGGCCCATGATCTGGGCCGCGTGATCAACCCGATATTGGCCGAAGGGCAGGTGCAGGGCGGCATTGCGCAGGGTCTGGGGATGGCCTTGATGGAGGAATACGTCCCTGATCGAACTGAAAACCTGCACGATTACCTCATTCCCACCACCGGGGACATGCCCCCCATCGACACGATTTTTCTTGAGGTGCCAGACCCCGAAGGCCCAATGGGCGCCAAGGGGCTGGGCGAACACGTGCTGATCCCGACCGCGCCCGCGATCCTCAATGCCATTCGCCACGCCACTGGCGCGTTGGTCACTGAACTGCCCGCCCTGCCGCACCGCGTACTGGCGGCGATGCGAGAGGTGAAGGGATGAGCGAGCGTGTGCGCGAGGAAAAGATCCGCTGCGATGCCTGCCCGGTTATGTGCTATATCGCACCGGGCAAGGTCGGCGCCTGCGACCGCTACGCCAACGAGGATGGCAAGATCGTGCGCTGCGACCCCTTCACCGTGCTCGACCGCCGATTGGCTGCGGGGGATGAGGTCCGCCCCTTCCTCAAATCGGATTGGGAGGGCGAGGTTCTGGGCGGTGAAACCCTTGCCATAAGCGGCGTCGGCGCGGGCACCACTTACCCCGATTACAAACCCGCCCCCTTCATCGTCAGCCAAGAAGTTGAGGGCGCGGATTTCGTCACCGTCGTGACCGAAGCGATCTATTCCTACTGCGGCGTGAAGGTTAAAATCGACACCGACAGGCATCTGGGCGAAGAGGCTGCGATGGTGCGGTCCCAAGGCGAATCCGTGGGCCATGTCACCACCTCTGAATATGGTTCTCAAATGCTGTCGCTTGGCGGGGTCGAACACCTCACTGGCGGAAGCAAACCCGAAGGGCGCGTGACCTGTGAC
>DATFKJ010000160.1:0-5444 GCA_035268705.1 Roseovarius sp.
GCCATCGGCCCCATCCCCACCTTCGGTCTCAGGGTCATCAGGAGCGGCAAGGCCCGTGGCCCCGGCAAGGGTTGCGCCGACCAATAGGAAGAGAGCGAGAAAAGCCATGGATGCGTCCTTCATCGGGTTGCGGGGTAGGGATATCCCCTTGCGCCGATGGTCACGCACTTGCCGTAAAGACCGGGTAAAGTGGGAAGGTGTGAACCCGGTGAGTTTGAGTAAAATTGAACCTAGGGCCCGTGGACAATCATCTTGATGCTATGAGTGCTGCTACGAGGTTCCAACCCGCTGCGTAGCTACAATCCGTTTTATCGTATCTTGTGGCTATCCCTCTGAACTCTTTGATCTTTGCGAAGTAATTCTCCACCAGATGCCGCCACTTGTAGATCTCCGCGTCATAATCGCGCTTTATTTTACGGTTGGTTTTGGGAGGGATCACAGCGGTTGCACCGCGCTGGTCGAGGTCTTGCAGCAGCCAGTCCGCATCGAACGCCTTGTCCGCGAGCAGTGCGTCAAAAGAAACGCCTTTGATCAACGGTGCGACACCTTTCATGTCATGCGCTTGCCCCGGCAGTAGCAAGAAGCGGACCAGGTTGCCGAGCGCATCCACCAACGCCACGATCTTCGTCGTCAACCCGCCGCGCGAGCGCCCGATGGCCTGAGTCTGAGTCCCCCTTTTGAGCCCGTCGCCTTCTGGTGAACCTGAACGATCGTGCCATCGATGAGTGCATATTCAAGGTCGATGTCTTCGCTCATAGCTTTGAAAAGACTCTCGAAAACTCCGGACTTGGCCCACCGGCGAAACCGCCGGAACTGGCTGTTCCAATGGCCAAAGGCAGGTGGCAGGTCGCGCCACGGCGACCCGGTGCGCACCCGCCAGAAGACTGCTTCGAGAAACAAGCGATTGTCCTTTGCCGTGACCCCGGCATCACCAACCTTACCGGGCAGATGCGGCTCAAGCCGCTGCCACAAGACGTCCGACACCACAAATCGTTGCGCGTTCATTCAAACCTCCATTTTGGAAGTTTGAATCAGAAATCAGATCAAATGGGAATCCTGAATGTCCACAGACCCTAGCAGCAATGAAGTTGATTGCAGCCTCGCGCTCTTGTTCCGACATGATTGCTTTGGCGCGCCTTTGGAATTCGGGCAGTTCCACCACCGTCTGCAGTCGTGTCATATCGGATTACCATTTATGCGTCATTGGCGTATACGTCAATGGCACACGAGGCGCGCTTAATGCAACCCAATTTGTGCCACTCTTGGATATAGCCCAGTTGCCAGGGCATCCTACCAAAAGCTTAAGGCCAGTGTAGAATGCTGCTGGAAACCATCGAGCGGCTTGCTCCTCCGCAAAGCAGCCATGTCATAACTTTCCAGAAGAGAGGATACGGTGGTCTCCCGGCTGAACCCTGCATTCTTCCGGCCATTTACTACCGCCTCATTCAGGTCCTGGACACTGGTCTGGGGCCCCTGCCCTTGGATGTCCTCGCCCGGTCCGCCTTTGGATCATCCGCGATCAGATAAAAACGGCATTCGTTTCTGCGAATTCAGCGCTCGTGCGCAGCGTCGCGGCACAGACGCGTCGCATTGGGCAGTTTGCCCCGAAACCGCTTCAGTGCTTTGAGGATTTCATCCGCGCGGGGCTGACGCCGAACATGCACAGTCTCATCGTCCTTTACCAGGTCGATCTCATCACCCTCCTTTAAGCCAAGTTCACGCACAAGGTCGGCGGGCAAACGGACAGCCAGATAACTCCCCCATTTGGCGACTCGCATCTTGTCCTCTCAAGTAATGGATAAACGACGATCAACGTACATCCATCTTGCTCCAAGAGCAAAGCCATCGCCGTGCCGGTGCCGCGTGGAAAATGTGCCGATACGCCATCGTTACTGAACCTGTTGTCGTCCAATATTTTGAAGAATCATCCGGTTCGCATTGATCCAGCGGTACCATCGACCAATGATACCAAGCCGGTTTCTCAGCAGGTAAGTTTGCCTTGCTTTCGCAAGAAACGATCTAATGGATCGCGATTATATTATTACTTTCAATCACTTAACTAAGCGCCAACAGATCGATCGCAATTGGTGCTGTGGATAACTTTTGCACTACATCTAGATTCTTCTTGCCGGATTCGCTGGATCGTGGCATTCCCATTCTGACGGCAAATTGCGTCATTCACGTTGTGCGTCGTCAAAATGATCAAGAGCCTTTATAGAGGCCAAGAGCGGGCGGCAGGATATGGATGATCGTAACATTGGATATGCGCAAGGCATAGGCTCTTCTGACATCGGCACGTTTGCCGACAATCTGGCCGAGTCCTTGGATCGACAGATGAAGATCGCCTTCGAACCCGAAGAGCGTAAAGCCCTGCGGCGTTTCAGCTCGACCGAAGTTGCCGGTCTCCTGCGCGTAAGCACGTCTAACCTGCGCAACCGGCACAAGGACGGTAGCTTCCCGGAAGTGCATACTGATAACCGCGGGCACCGGTTCTACACAGCCCAAGAAGTGGACGAATTGCGCAACATCTTGGAGCGCACGGGAAAGAACGCCGAATCTTATCGGCCAGGTCGACGCGATGGCGACCGGCTTCAGGTGCTGTCCGTCGTGAACTTCAAAGGTGGTTCTTCAAAAACAACAGCGACGATACATCTTGCACAGCGGTATGCCTTGCGCGGCTACCGTGTTTTGGTCTTGGATCTCGATCCGCAAGCAAGTTTGACCACATTTTTCGGCTTTCGGCCTGAACTCGAGTTCGCCGAAGGCGGAACAATCTATGATGCTCTGAGATATGAGGATCAAGTTCCGCTCGCTGACGTGATCCAGAAGACCTACTTTCACAAGCTCGACATGGTTCCGGCGGGCTTGATGCTCTCGGAGTACGAAACCGAGACAGCAAACGCGCTCGCCCGTCGGATGCAGCCCATTTTTGCGGAGCGCCTCGCCTTGGCGCTCGAGGAGGTAGAGGCAGATTACGACATCGTACTGATCGACTGCCCTCCACAACTCGGTTTTCTGACTCTTACGGCATTGGCGGCCTCTACGGGGCTACTGGTGACGGTCGTACCAGGCATGCTGGACATCGCTTCCATGAGCCAATTCCTGAAACTTGCGTCAGAAACGGTAAAGGCCGTTGAAGAAGCGATTGGACGCCGTGTGACATGGGATTTCGTCAAATTCCTGATCACAAGATATGAGCCATCGGACGGGCCGCAGACCCAAATGGCTGGCTACCTGAGATCAATCCTGGCCGGCCAGGTCATGACTGAGCCCATGCTAAAGTCTACCGCAATCTCTGACGCCGGAATGACCCAGCAAACCGTTTATGAAGTTGATCCCGGCCAGTTCATCAGGAAAACGATTGATCGCGCTCTGACCAGCGTGAACGGCGTTGCCGATGAACTGGAGCAGACGATCCAAATGGCATGGGGGCGTCGCTGATGGCCAGAAACATTTTCAACCAACCTCCGAAGGATGAAAAAGAGAGCGCGGCGCCCTCCCCTACCCTGCAAAAAGCTGCAAAGCTGCCAGGCTCTGTTGGTGGATTGCGGGACTCTTTGCGCGAGATCACGGCCAATTCGATCCGGGACATAGAACCCGATCAAATTGACATAGATGGCCTTCGCGATCGGTTGGTGCTGGAAGATACGAGTATCGACGAGCTTGCCGAGAGCATTCGCAAGCATGGCCAACAAGTGCCGATCATGGTTCGCCCATCGGGCCAACCCGACAGATACCGGGTCATATACGGCCGCCGTAGACTGGCGGCGATCCGCAGAATCGGAGGAACGGTCAAAGCAATCGTCCGTACATTGGACGACGACGCCTCGCTTATCGCACAGGGTCAGGAGAACAACCTTCGACTTGATCCGTCGTTCATAGAAAAAGCTCTTTTTATCAAAGAGATGCAAGAAAAGGGATATAAGCCCGGTGTCATTCAGGATGCTTTGGGTTTAACCCGGCAGGGCGTGTCCAACCACCGGGTCGTTATCGACCAATTGCCTGATGAACTTGTCCAGCTTATTGGGCCGGCACATGGCATCGGAAGACGGCAGTGGAGTGATCTGGCGGCCCTATCGGACAAGGTCGACTTGCTGAATTCGGCCAAAGAGGTGATTGCCGCCCTGCCCGACGACACTGCAAGCCCCGAGAGATTTCAGGCGGTCTATTCTGCTTGCTCGCACAAGGCGCGTGCAGACAAGAAACCGGCCAATCGCCGCGTGACGTCCGTCGTCAAGAATGAGAGCGGCGACACTGTCGGAACGCTGACAGTCGATCAGAAAGCGATCGCCATCAAGATCACCAAAAAGAACAACCCGGAATTCGGCCAGTGGCTCGAGGAGCATGCGGAAGCTGCGCTTTTGCAACTCTTCGAGACGTGGCGGAATGAGAGCGGCTCTGGGTCCTAACCCAAGCCACCTGGAGGAACCCGAGCAAAGGAGAAAAGCGAAGGCCAGAAAGAAAAGAGCCCCCCAAAGTTTCCCCTGGAGAGCCCTCATCATTCGATTAGCACCCATGATGTAGCAACCTCCAGTAAACCGGTCAAGAGTCACCGATTCGGTGAACCGATTTTTATTGCCTTTTCCCAGATGAAATCTTGGGAAGAGACAGGGAAGCTGTGGGCCAAACGGTCATCGTGATCAAACCATGGCATTTACAAAACTATCAATCGAGGCTGCCGGTGCAGATGCATCGCGCAGCTCAACCCCCGCATCTGAAATCGATATCTGGACCATCTTCCGGGCTCTGAGAGACGCGCGCAGCGTTTTCGGGCTTCGCCCTGGTCACATCCAGACCCTTCAAGCAATGCTCAGCTTTCTGAAGCCTGGCCATGGCGAAACGGTTTTTGCATCAAATTACTCCATTTGCCAGCGCGTTGGCGGGATCGACGAACGGACACTTCGCAGGCACATCAACCGCTTCGTTGAACTCGGATTCATCAAGCGCAATGACAGCTCGAACCGAAAGCGCTACCGCGTTCGGTCATCCGGCGGGGAGTGCATCAGTTATGGATTATCGCTCGCCCCCCTACTCCAACGTGCGAGCGAGCTTATCACCATCGCGCAAGAAATGGAGAATAACCGGCGGGATCGGATATTTGTCCGCAAACAGATCCTTACAAAGCTCGCCCATTTGGAAGAGCATGATCCCAGCAACACATTCATCAACCACGCACGAAAAGCGCTACGAAGGAAGCTGAGCCTCCCCGAATACCGCGCACTGCTCGCCGACACAGACGCAAAATGCCAGAGTTTGTCCACCCCGGATGACCCACTAGAAACTATGGAATTGCCCGCCAATGACGGACAAACTGTCCGGCACCAATCAAAGTCTAAAAAAGGAAAAAAAGATTTAGAAAGCAACGCGGATAATGAGACCCTGACTCCAGAGCTGCTAACTTCAGTCTGCAATCAAGCGACATCCTTCTCGACAGAGAAACTTAG
>DATFKJ010000161.1:0-3625 GCA_035268705.1 Roseovarius sp.
ATCCATCAGCAGGCGCGCACCTGCGTAAAGCGCCGATTTGGCAAGCTGAATGGCGCGGATATCGCCTTGGGTCACGGTGATGCGCGGCCCGCCGTCGGCGGTGGCGTCGTGGATGAGGTAAGCATGCGTGCGCCCCTCGGGCACAGATCTTGCAGTGCCCGTCGCCTCGGCCGAACCGATGAGGCCGCTTTCGTCCATCAAGCCCGCCATGCGCAATTCGGCCACGGCCTCGATGATGCCCGAGCCACAAATGCCGGTGATGCCCGTTGCGGCGGTTTCCTCATCAAAGCCCTCTTCGTCCGACCACTTCTCGCAACCGATCACGCGAAAGCGCGGCTCTTTCGTTTCGGGGTCGATCTGGATCGCCTCGATGGCCCCCGGCGCGGCGCGCTGTCCGCTTGAAATTTGCGCGCCTTCGAAGGCTGGGCCGGTGGGCGACGAACAGGCCAGCACGCGGCTGGTGTCGCCCAGCAGGATCTCGGCATTGGTGCCCACATCGACGACCAAGACCAGATCCTCGGATTTGCCGGGTTCTTCCGAGAGGGCCACGGCGGCGGCATCGGCCCCCACATGCCCCGCGATGCACGGCAGGATATAGGTGCGCGCCCGCGGGTTGATGGCATGCAGGTCCAATTCCCGCGCGGGCATCGCCACGCTGTCCGAGGTGGCCAGCGCAAAGGGCGCTTGGCCCAGTTCCACGGGGTCGATCCCTAACAGAAGGTGATGCATCACCGGGTTGCAGACAAAGACCGTCTCAACGATCAAATGCGGCTCGATCCCGGCTTCCTTGGCAATCTCTTCGGCCAGCGTGTTGATGGCGTCGCGCACCGCGCGGGTCATTTCCTGATCGCCGCCGGGGTTCATCATCGAATAGCTGACCCGGCTCATCAAATCCTCACCAAAGCGGATTTGCGGGTTCATGATACCCGAGCTGGCCTTGACCTCGCCGGTGTCCAGATCGGTCAGGTGCGCCGCCACTGTGGTTGAGCCGAGGTCGATAGCCAGCCCATACAAACCGCCCTCATGCAGGCCCGGCCATATGTCGATGACACGCGCCACATCATCGGTGTGGGATTTGTGCAGGGCGACGGTGACTTGGAATTTGCCCTTGCGCAGTACCGGTTGCAGCTTGGACAAAAGCGAGCTTTCGGCGCGGATTTCGGGGATATCCCACTCGCGCGTCAACGCACGTTCCAGCCGCTCCAGATCGCCGGTGGGTTCGTGCATGTCGGGCTCGTCCACCTCGACGAAGTACAGCCGCGTGGCCGGGTCCATGTCGATCACCCGGGCCGAGGCGGCCTTGCGCACCACTTGGCGGTGGACCTGGGATTCGGGTGGCACGTCGATCACCACGTCGCCTATCACCTGCGCCTGACAGCCCAAGCGGCGGCCCGGCTTCAACCCGCGCTTGTCGTCATAGCGTTGTTCGACCGCGTTCCATTCCGACAACGCGTCATCGTGGACGGTCACGCCATGCTTTGAAAACTCGCCATAGCTGGGCGTGATCTGGCATTTCGAGCAGATCCCCCGCCCGCCGCAAACCGAATCAAGATCAACCCCCAATTGCCGCGCGGCGGTCAAAACGGGCGTGCCCTTGGCAAAGCGCCCACGCTTGCCCGAGGGAGTGAAAACGACAAGGGGATCTTGCGACATGGCCGGAACCTCATTTTCCCTAAAGATGACTGCAACATAGAGATTTGCCGCCGGTCAAACAGCCCGCAACCGTCAGAAAATTGCATTGCAGCGGCATCGCGGCTCAGACGCGGCGCGCCCCCTGCCCCAACAGCGCCTCTACGGCACCGTCGTAGCGTTCGTCATCGCTGGTGGCGATACCATCGCGGACAAGCTCCACCTCGATGCCCCGATCAAGGGCCGCCTGCGCGGTGCGCACCACGCTATGCGCCCCGTCTTGCCCCATGATCCGCAAGCGCCCCACGCACAGCACGTCCAAAAGGTTGTCCAGTTCGCCGGTCTCGAACCCGTCCTCGGCCCATCGGGTGATCACATGGTCGGCCATACCCTGAAAGGGTACGGCCAAGAGGCCCGACGCGGCGCGCGGCGCGATCAGGCGGGCCACTGGTGCCGCCACGTCCTGCTTCAGGGCGATCACCGGAATGTCACGATCGCGGGCCACGGCCACCTCGCGGCTGACGGCGGCCTCGACACGGGTTCGGGTGGCCTCGTCATAGCGCGGCGTGCGCCAGATACCCTCTTGCAGATCAACCAGCAAAAGCGCCCGCCCCGGTCGCGGCGCAACCTTTGGCCCGTGGCTTTGCCGAAGCATCCGACGCGAGGCCGTCCACCACCAAATCCCGATAAGACCCGCAACCAGTAATAGCGCGGTCCAGATCATGGCGTGCCTCGTGACGGGCCGATGTGAGCATTCGGGGTGGTCATGGTGACGGATGTGCCGCCAATCCGCTTGGCTTGTCAATCTGAACGGCGTTTGATCTTTGTCAGGGTGCCATTGCAATCCCACGCTATGCATGGTCCGGCCCCACAGCAAGCAACGCATATGACGCAGCCACTGACAGGTATAACGGTTCTGGAGCTGACCCATGTGCTGGCCGGTCCCTTTGCCTCGATGACCATGGCCGATCTGTGCGCGCATGTGATAAAGGTTGAGCGCCCCGGCACGGGCGATGACACCCGTGCCTTCCCGCCCTTCAAGGATGGTGAAAGCGCCTAATTCGCCGCCCTCAACCATGGCAAGCAAAACATCGCGCTTGATCTCAAGGCCGATGAGGACCGTACGATTTTCGAGAAGCTGTTGGACCGCGCCGACGTGGTGCTGGAGAACTATCGGCCCGGAACCATGGAGAAACTCGGCTATGGCTGGGACGCCTTGCATGACCGGCACCCTCACTTGATCTATGGCGCGGTCAGACAGACAAGGGCCAGAAAGTGGCTTTCGCCATGCTCGACAGCCAGTTGGCCATTCTTGAGCACGCCGTCGCGATCACCACCACCGGCACACCGCCACAGCCCACCGGCGCGCGCCATCCTTCGATTACCCCGTTCGAGACATTCCACGCCGCCGATGGCCTGTTCGTCATTGCCGCCGGGAACCCGATCAAACTGTCGGACATGGGCGACCCCAAAACGCGCCCGCCCGCACCAAGACTGGATGGTGACCGCGCAGCGATCTTGGCGTGGCTGGACAAGGACAGGGCCTAGCCCGCCTCGGCGCGCAACCATTCGGCAAAGACCTCAAGCGACGGGTCCGGCTGTCGTGTTTGGGTCACTAGGAAAAGGCCTTGGGGGCGCGTCACGGTCCGAGGGTGAAGTCCCACCAAGCGCCCGGCGCTTTCATCAGCCTGCGTCAAACGCCTGTCCGCCAATATCACCGCATGGCCCGAAAGCGCCGCATCGAACATGAAGGCGCGGCTGTCGAAACTGGTGATGTCCTTTGGCGCGCCACAAGCGGCAGCCGCCGCCCTTCGACCACTTGAGCGGCGCAGACCGCGCGTATCTCATCATGAAAAATCGGCCTTGCTTGCAAGTCCGGTCAGTCCCCCGTGCCATAGCGCAGGGCAACGTCAAATTCGGACTTTGCCAAATCGACTTATTCGAAGGAGGGCGCAGTCTGGATTGTGATCTCGGGGTGTGCGACGTGGAACCGGGG
>DATFKJ010000162.1:0-2308 GCA_035268705.1 Roseovarius sp.
ACCGCCTGAATTGGCACAAGGCCGAGTGTGAACAGAAACTCGCCATGACCATGGCGGGCAAGGCCGCCGAGATCATCAAGTACGGCGAGGACAATGTCAGCAACGGCCCCGCCGGTGACATTCAGCAGGCGAGCGGCCTTGCGCGGGCGATGGTGCTGCGCTGGGGCATGTCGGACCGTGTGGGCAATGTCGATTACGAACAGGCGCACGAAGGCTACATGGGCAATGGTGCCGGTGGCTTCTCGATTTCGGCTCATACCAAGGAGTTGATCGAGGAAGAAGTGAAGCGCATGATCGACGAAGCCTATGAAAGCGCGTTCAGCATCCTGACCAAGCGCAAGGACGAATGGCAGCGTCTGGCCGAGGGTCTTTTGGAATATGAAACCCTGACGGGCGAAGAAATTCAGCGCGTGATCAAAGGTGAGCCGCCCGAAGCCGGTGACGACGATGATGGATCGCCCGAGAAGGACGACAAGCCATCCGTTACGGCCATTCCCAAGACCAAGCCCAAATCTGCGCCGGGATTGGGTGACGGCGGGCCTGAGCCCGAGCCGTCGGCCTGACGCAGATGAGCGGCCAAGTGAAGAGTGCCGATTGGAATCCCCGGGCCTATGCAAGGTTCGGGGATTTGCGCCTGCGCCCCGGTCTGGACCTGCTGAATGCGGTGGGGCAGATGGGGGCCGGGGATGTGGTTGATCTGGGTTGCGGCAACGGTGCCTTGGGCGCCGCGTTGAAAGCCCGGGCCGGTGGCCGCGATCTTGTCGGGGTCGATGCGTCGCCCGCGATGCTGGAGAAGGCGCGCGGGGTGGCCGAATACGATAGCCTTCAGCAAGCCGATATCCGCGAGTGGCACCCGCGCCGTGCGCCGGGCCTGATGATTTCGAATGCAGCACTGCATTGGGTGGGCGAGCATGAGAAACTGATGCCGCGCTTGGCCAGTATGCTGGGCAAGGGTGGGACGCTGGCGGTTCAAATGCCGCACCAGAACAAGGCGCCGTCGCACCGCGTTTGGCTGAGCCTTGCCGAAGAATTGTTCCCCGGTCGTGTCGAGAAGATGGGTACGCCGGGTGTCATGGCGCCGGTGAAATACGATGAGCTTTTATCGCCGCTTGGAAAGTTTCGCCTTTGGGAGACCGAGTATTTTCAACGTCTGATGGCCGAAAAGGGTAGCCACCCGGTGCGACGCTTTACCGAAAGCACCTATGCCCGGCCTATTCTTGAGGCTCTCGAACCAGACGAAAAGGCCGAGATGATCCGCCGTTACGAGGACGTGATGCACACCGCCTATCCGGTGCGCGCCGATGGGTCTGTCCTGTTTCCATTCCGGCGGATGTTCTTTACGCTTACGGTTTGAGCGCGCTGATATATTTGGGTCCGTGGACAGTCATAAACCGACACCAGTTGCAGTCCAAAATCGCTCAGTCCAAGGATTTCGAGCGCAGAGCTAGCGGGCTAATTCAAGCTCGAATGACGCAGAAATGAGCGATTTTGGCGAAACCCCTTCGGGGCGCGGCGGATTTTGCCCCCCGCTGCGTTGCTTTGCCCTTGCGATCCCCACATCGCGGCGGTCAAAGCGCCTATCGGTGCGCAAAATCCGTCTCGCGCTGGTGACGATTTATGACTGTCTGCGGACCCTAGATCACATTTTGTCATTTGACCCCTTGCCGCCGTGCGACAAGGGTGTCGCATGTTTTGACCTGTATAGAGGCGCGAGATGCCAGCACTTTTGCCTACCGATTTCACGGCGACGATTACATGGCTGGGCCGGGTCGATAACCGTGCGGCCACGTTGCGGGCCAGCCCCCTGCCGGAGGTGATGGCCACCTATGCCGGAGTGGAGGGCGAAGAGCACGCAGGATTGACACGCCCTTCGTGCAGTCGGGTGGTGGCGCAGTATCCAAGGGGCACGGATATTCGCAATGTGCGGCAGTTCTCGGTTTTGTCAGCCGAGGACTTGGCGGCGATTGCGCGGGACATGGGGGTTGAGCGGGTTGACCCGGCATGGGTCGGGGCCTCGTTGGTGTTGGACGGTATTCCGGATTTCACCCACGTGCCGCCATCGTCACGTTTGCAGACCGAAGGGGGCACCACCTTGGTCGTGGATATGGAAAACCGCCCCTGCCATTTGCCCGCGAAGGTGATCGACGAGGACGCACCGGGCTTTGGCAAGGCCTTCAAGGCGGCGTCGCAGGGTCGGCGCGGTGTAACGGCTTGGGTCGAGCGCGAAGGGATTATGCGCCTTGGTGACGTCATGCGGCTGCATATCCCCGATCAGCCGGTTTGGCCGCACCTTGAGGCCGCGCGCGAG
>DATFKJ010000163.1:0-3010 GCA_035268705.1 Roseovarius sp.
AGCGCAGAACATGGTCATGACCGCCCGCGTGATGCTGGGCTGGGTGGATCCAACGGATCTTGAACCGGAGGTCGAAGAGACCGATGGCGACGAGATCGAAGATCAGGAGGCCGAGGCCTGATCCGTCAGGCCTCGGAGTCATTGATGGGTCGCGGTGGGCAACCCAAGGACCGGAGCGAAGGTCCCGAACGCAAGTGCATTGCCACGGGTGAGGTGCAACCGGCGTCGGGATTGATCCGATTTGTCGTCGGCCCTGATGGCCAGATTGCCCCGGATATCGCGGGCAAATTGCCGGGCCGGGGCATCTGGGTGTCTTCCGATGCTGCGGCGCTGACCAAGGCGGTGGACAAGGGGCTTTTCGCCCGCGCTGCACGACAGGCGGTGAAGGTACCCGAGGATCTGCCGGTACTGGTGGAACGGCAATTGGCCGAGCGTGTGGTGAACCTGATCAGTCTCGCCCGAAAAGGCGGACATGCGGTATCGGGGTATGAAAGGGTCAAGGACTGGCTTGCCAAGGACGAGGCCGAAATTCTGATCCAGGCAAGTGATGGATCAGAGCGTGGAAAATCGAAACTGAGCACGCCTTATGGCGGTTCTTTTATCGGCTGGCTGACAGCCGAAGAACTGGGGCGGGCTTTTGGGCGACAAACCGCAGTGCATGCCGCACTGCACGCTGGAGGTTTGGCCCAACGTGTTGTAGAGGAGGCGGCAAGGTTGAAGGGCCTGCGCGCCCCGAACGGCGAAAAGACCCGCCGGAAAGGAAGTAAAAGCTGATGAGCGACAACGACGGTAAGAAAACATTGGGTGTGCGTGGCGGTCCCCGGTCGGGGAATGTGAAGCAGAGCTTCAGCCATGGGCGGACCAAGAATGTCGTCGTGGAGACGAAACGCAAGCGCGTTGTGAAGCCGGGCGCCAAGCCGGGAGCGGCCGGGGCGTCGGGGAACAAGCCGAATACGCCTGTGGGCGATCCCTCGAAGCGGCCTGCTGGCATCTCTGATTCCGAAATGGAGCGCCGCATGAAGGCGCTTCAGGCCGCCAAGGAACGCGAGGCGGAAGAAACCGCCAAGCGCGAGGCGGAGGAAAAGGCCCGCGAGGAAGATCGCCAGCGCCGCCGCGAAGAGGCCGAGGCCAAGGAACGCGAACAACGCGAAGCCGAGGAACGCGCCAAGGCCAAGGCCGAGGAAGAAGAACGCAAGCGCCGCGAGGCCGAAGAGGCCGCCCAGAAAGCGGCCGCCGCGCCCGCACAGGAACCTGCACGCGCTGCGCCCAAACCTGCGCCTCGCAAGGAAAAAGAGCGCGAGCAACAGCAATCGCGCGGTGGCAAGGGCCGTGGCCGGGGTGGTGACGATGGTCGTCGCTCGGGCAAGCTGACCCTCAATCAGGCGCTATCGGGCGGTGAAGGCGGTCGGCAGAAATCCATGGCCGCCATGAAGCGCAAGCAAGAGCGCGCCCGCCAAAAGGCCATGGGTGGCGTGGAGCAACGCGAAAAGGTCGTGCGCGACGTGCAACTGCCCGAAGCGATTGTCGTGTCGGAACTGGCCAACCGCATGGCCGAACGTGTCGGCGATGTCGTCAAGGCACTGATGAACAACGGCATGATGGTCACCCAGAACCAGACGATCGACGCCGATACCGCCGAACTCATCATCGAAGAGTTTGGCCACAAGGTCGTGCGTGTCTCGGATTCAGATGTCGAAGACGTCATCCACCAAGTCGATGACAAGGAAGAAGACCTGAAACCGCGTCCGCCCGTGATAACCATCATGGGCCACGTTGATCACGGTAAAACCTCGCTTCTGGATGCGATCCGCGACGCCAAGGTTGTCGCCGGTGAGGCCGGGGGAATCACCCAGCATATCGGCGCCTATCAGGTGACCACCGATAGTGGCGCGGTTCTGTCGTTCCTTGATACACCCGGCCACGCCGCCTTTACCTCGATGCGGTCGCGTGGTGCCCACGTCACGGATATCGTGGTTCTCGTGGTGGCCGCCGATGACGCGGTGATGCCGCAGACCATCGAGGCCATCAACCACGCCAAGGCCGCCGAAGTGCCGATGATCGTGGCCATCAACAAGTGCGATCTGCCGGCGGCCGATCCTGATCAGGTGCGCGCCGATTTGCTGCGCCACGAAGTGATCGTCGAGGCGATGTCGGGCGATGTGCAGGATGTCGAAGTCTCCGCCGTGAGCGGCGACGGCCTTGATGAACTGCTCGAAGCCATCGCGCTTCAGGCGGAAATTCTTGAGCTGAAGGCGAACCCTGATCGCGCCGCCGAAGGGGCCGTGATCGAGGCACAGCTTGACGTGGGCCGTGGTCCTGTCGCCACCGTTCTGGTGCAACGGGGTACCCTGCGCCAAGGCGATATCTTCGTCGTGGGTGAGCAATACGGTAAGGTCCGCGCCCTGATCAACGACCGTGGCGAGCGCGTAAAGGAGGCTGGCCCCTCGGTTCCGGTTGAGGTTCTTGGCCTCAACGGCACACCGGAGGCGGGCGATGTTCTCAATGTGGTCAAATCCGAGGGCCAAGCGCGCGAAATCGCCGAGTATCGCGAAAAAGCGGCCAAGGAAAAACGCGCCGCTGCCGGTGCGGGCACCTCGCTGGAGCAACTTCTGGCCAAGGCCAAGGAAGACGAGAACGTCAAGGAACTGCCGATTCTGATGAAGGCCGACGTGCAGGGTTCGGCCGAGGCCATCGTTCAGGCGATGGAGAAGATCGGCAACGACGAGGTGCGTGTCCGCGTGCTGCACTCGGGCGTCGGTGCCATCACCGAATCCGATGTGGGCCTTGCAGAAGCCTCCGGTGCGCCGGTTCTGGGCTTCAACGTTCGTGCCAATGCGCCCGCTCGCAACAGCGCCAACCAGAAGGGTGTCGAAATTCGCTATTACAGCGTGATCTACGACCTTGTGGATGACGTCAAAGCAGCGGCCAGCGGTTTGCTTGGTGCGGAAATCCGCGAAAACTTCATCGGTTACGCCGAAATTCGTGAAGTCTTCAAGGTGACCGGCGTTGG
>DATFKJ010000164.1:0-3203 GCA_035268705.1 Roseovarius sp.
CGCGACCCGTCCACGAGAGACTGCGCGGTTCATGAAAAACTGCGAAAGGACGCGCGTCTTTACGATGGATTGGAGCGCGGTGCAAGAGGCCAGTCCCGTGCGAAAAGAAACCATGGCTCTGCCGTATTCTTGTCCGTTTTCACAAAGAGATTGCACCTTGAGAACAGAAAACATCAAGACGAGGAGGGGACGACGATGGTTGCTTTTCCAGATAGCCCGAACACTTTTACCGAGGATCGCCTGTCGCGCGACAGCGCGTCGGCGGGCTGTGCGCTGAAGCGTGGGATCAAGATGGGTCTCGGGACGGCACTGTTGATGGCTGCGGTTGGTATGTGGGCCGTGCCTGCGGGCGATGCGGCGATGCAGATGATCAAACTCTTCGTGTCGGTTTTGATGCTGGGCCTTGGGCTGATGCTTATCAGTGCCCTGGATCAGGCCGAGGACATGCCCGAGGTGCATCTTGATACCTTGAACCGGCAGTTGCGTGTCGTGACGACGGATGCCTGCGGCAACCTTCGCCTGCGCGAGGTTTATGACCTTGACGCGCTGTCGGACGTCTCGCTTGACGGGCATGCGTTGACTGCATGTGATGCGACGGGCCAACAGATCGTGTCGATCCCCTTGCCCGATGCCGAGACCGAGAAGACCCTGCGCGGGCTTTTGCCGCAAGCGGCCTGATGTGCGGGCCGGCCCGAGGGTCGGCGGCGCAATGTTCGCCAGATAACAGATCATGTTTGACCTTGCGGGATTGTTTGTCGCGGCGGGTGCTCCATTTTAGAGAATATTGATTTTAAAAAGCCAGGAGGCACCTCAAATGAAAAACGCAGCTCTCGCGACGGCGGCAGTTCTTGCCCTGACCGCAACCGGAGCCGTGGCGGAACCGGAAAAATACGTTCTGGATGCGAGCCATAGCCAAGTTGTTTTTACTTATAACCACCTTGGATATTCGACCACTTACGGCATGTTCTCGGGCTTTGAGGGCGAGATCATGTTCGACCAGGAAGACCCGGCGGCCTCGTCGGTTTCCGTGTCGATGCCGACGATGTCGATGCTGACCGGTTGGGAGAAGCGTTTTGAGCATTTCATGTCGGATGATTTCTTTGGGGCGAGCGAGGGCGATATGATCACCTTTGCATCGACCGGTATCGAGGTGACGGGCGAGGACACTGCCGAGATCACCGGCGATCTGACTGTGAACGGCATGACCAAGTCGGTTGTTCTTGATGCCAAGCTGAACAAGGCGGCGATGCATCCGATGGCAAACAAGGACTGGGCGGGGTTTGACGCGACCACCACGCTGATGCGGTCGGACTTCGGCCTTGGCAAGTTTGCCCCGGCGGTAGGTGACGAGGTCGAGGTGATGATCTCGATCGAGGCGATGAAACCCGAATAAGTTTTCACTCACGGACGGATTGAGGGCCTGCCATTTGGCGGGCCCTTTCTTGTGTCTATTGCGGTGCGCATGAATGCGCACCCTACGGAGTTAATGCGCCTTGGGGCGTCCCAAGGTCTGCGTCCAGATGGGTTTGATGACTTTCACGCCGATGGGAATCAGGACTACGCCGAGGGCAAGGCCGAAGAGCCCGTCCAAGCCGGCAGTCACGGCCCATTCACCGGCTCCGGCCCAATCGCCCATTCCTTCTGCGGTCGCAACGGCCACGTGGTGAATCCAGTCATAAAGCGCCGGAAAACCCATTTGGTCGAGCGCGTGCAGGATGATGGAGCCACCGACCCAGAGCATCGCGGCGGTACCGACGATCATCAGCAGTTTCATGAACCCCGGCATGGCGCGCACGATCCCGCGCCCCAAGGCGCGGGTCAGGCCCAGCCGCCCGCGTTCGGCCATGAACAACCCCGCGTCATCGGCTTTGACGATCAGCGCCACCGCGCCGTAGACCAGCGCGGTGATCCCCACGGCCACGGTGGCCAGCGTGGCGGCTTCCATCCAGAAACTGCTTTCGGGGATGGCGGCGAGGGCGATGGTCATGATCTCGGCCGATAGGATGAAATCGGTCTTGATGGCGCCTGCCACTTTTTGTTCTTCGAGGTGCGCGGCGTCGCCTTCGGTATGGCTTCCGTCCGGCCCGCCGTGGCCTTTGCCAAATCCAAGGGCATGGGCAATTTTCTCGGCCCCTTCGAAGCATAAATAGCCGCCGCCCAGCATCAATAGTGGCGGGATCATCCATGGCGCGAAGGCCGACAGGGCGAGGCCTGCGGGGAGCAGGAAGATCAGCTTGTTGAAAAGCGAGGCGCGGGCGATGCGCCAGACCATGGGCAATTCGCGCGCGGGTGAAAAGCCTTGCATGTATTTGGGGGTGACGGCGGCATCGTCGATCACCGCGCCTGCGGCTTTCGATCCGGCCTTGGCTGCTTGGCCTGCCACATCATCGACCGATGTGGCGGCCAGTTTGGCCAGAGCCGCCACATCGTCCAGCAGTGCCATCAATCCGCTCATGTCTGTCCCCTGCAAAGCCGTTTGACGGCGACTATTGCGTGGGCTGTGGCGATTGTCCACAGGCCCTAGTCTCGGGTGGCAGTCAACTCGAACCGGATGTCGACACTGGCCCCAAGCGAATCCGTGGCCTCGCCTCCGATGTTGAATGCGCGCCGGTCGACGGTGAGGCCGCCGGAGGCCTGCGCGGTGTTGCCGTCTATCGTCAACTCAAAAGGCATGTCGACCGGTGTGGATTGGTCCTTGATGGTCAGGGTGCCTTGGGCGATATGGCCGTCTTCTTCGACGATCTGGGCGCTGAAGGTCGCGGTCGGGTGGTCTTCGGCGTTGAAATACTCCGCGCCCATGGCCTGATCGGTGACCGAGCCGAGGGTGAGCGAGGGGATGGAGACAGTCACCGTCACCTCGCCCTTGGGATTTTCGGTGGCGGTTTCATAGCTGATGTCGGCGGTCCAGTCGGCGAAACTGCCCGTGACCTCAGAGCCCATTTGAATGACGGTTATGTCCAATGCGCCGTCTTGCACGGTCCAGTCGCTTTCGACGCTTGCGAGGGATTGCGCAGGGGCTTGGGCCGCCGCGTCCGGTTTGAACCAGCCAAGGCCATTCGCGCCGCCAAGGACAATGGCCCAGACCGCCAGCGCGCCCAGAAGCGGCACCCCGTGGCCGGGTTGCTTGGCGGTGGGTTGGGCGGGGGTGTCGCCCGGCAACATGCGGCGCAGGGTGGCGTCGCGGTCGATCACGTGGTGCTTGA
>DATFKJ010000165.1:0-8484 GCA_035268705.1 Roseovarius sp.
ATGGGAGGTCGAGGATCTTGGCCGGGGGCAGTGGCAAGTGGTTGTCACCGAGATTCCCTATCAGGTGCAGAAAAGCAAACTGATCGAGAAGATCGCCGAGTTGATCCAGACCAAGAAGGTGCCGATCCTAGCCGATGTTCGCGATGAAAGCGCCGACGATGTCCGGATGATCCTTGAGCCGCGCTCCAAGAACGTCGACCCCGAGGTGATGATGGGGATGCTGTACCGCAACTCGGACCTTGAGGTGCGCTTCAGCCTGAACATGAACGTTCTGGTTGATGGGGTCACGCCCAAGGTGTGCAGCCTCAAGGAAGTGCTGCGCGCCTTCCTTGATTTCCGGCGCGAGGTTTTGATCCGCCGCAGCCGCCACCGGATGGCCAAGATCGACCACCGTCTGGAGGTGTTGCAGGGGCTTATCACGGCGTTCCTGAATCTTGACCGGGTGATCGAGATCATTCGCTATGACGACGACCCCAAGGCGGCCCTGATGTACGAGGATTGGAGCCATGTGCATCAATCCACCCTGACCCGTGCCATGGACGAGGGCGAATATCGCTCTCCGCTTGAAGACGTCGACGTAAAGGCGCTGTCGCTGGTGGCGGACCCGGATATGGACGCCACGGGCGTTCTGTCCGAAAGCGCGCCGGAACGGGCCGTGCCGCATAGTTACGCGGGCCGGGAAAACGGGTTGTCGGATGTACAGGCCGAGGCGATCCTGAACATGCGCCTGCGGTCCTTGCGGCGGCTTGAGGAAGAAGCACTTGTCAAAGAGCGCGACGCGCTGATGGAAGAGCGGGCCGAGTTGGAGGACCTGCTTGACGATGAAACCCTGCAATGGGGCAAGATTGCCGATCAGTTGCGCGAGGTGAAGAAGACCTTTGGCAAGGATTACGTTCTGGATGGTCAGAACGTGGGCGCGCGCCGGACACAGTTTTCCGAGGCGGGCGAAGTGGAAGAAGTGCCGCTGGAGGCGATGATCGACCGTGAGCCGATCACCGTGGTGTGCTCCAAGATGGGGTGGATCAGGGCGATGTCGGGGCATATCGACCTCAGCCGTGAGTTGAAGTTCAAGGATGGCGACGAGGGGCGGTTCATCTTCCATGCCGAAACCACCGACCGGCTGTTGGTGTTCGGCAGCAACGGGCGGTTCTATACCCTGTCGGCGGCCAACCTGCCGGGTGGGCGGGGCATGGGCGAACCCCTGCGCCTGATGGTGGATTTGCCCAACGAGGCCGAGATCGTGGACCTCTTCATTCACAAGCCGGGGCGCAAGCTGTTGGTGGCGTCCTCGGCGGGGGATGGCTTTGTCGTGGGTGAAGACGATGTGGTTGCCCAGACCCGGAGCGGCAAGCAGGTTCTCAACGTGCGGGGCGATTCCTCTGCACGAGTCTGCACGCCGGTCAATGGCGATCACGTGGCCTGTGTGGGTGAGAACCGCAAGGTCTTGATCTTCCCGGTGGAAGAACTGCCCGAGATGGGCCGGGGCAAAGGCGTGCGGCTTCAGAAGTACAAGGACGGTGGCCTGAGCGATGCGGCGACCTTTACCTTGGCCGATGGGCTAAGCTGGCATGATCCCGCGGGGCGCACCCGGACGGAAACCGAGCTTGCCGAATGGATCGGCAAGCGGGCGGGCACGGGCCGGATGGCACCGCGCGGTTTCCCACGTGACAATCGCTTCACCTGAGTTTGATTTGTGGTGAAGGGCGGCATTGCCTACCTCTGTGACATCACGCACAGGGAGGTTTGAGATGTTGCTGACACGTCGGGTTTTATTGGTGAGTGGGGCTGCGGCCTTGGTGGCGCAGCGCGCTTTCGCGAAAGAACCCTATTGGTACAAGAATGACGATTATGCCGCCGATGGGGCCGACGTGGTGGCCTATTTCGGGCTGGAGGCCGGGGAGAACGGCGTGCGTGGGTCAGATGAGCATGTGACCGAGTGGAACGGGGCCAAGTGGCGCTTTGCCAGTGCCGAGAACAAGGCCACCTTCGAGGCCGATCCCGACAAATACGCGCCGCAGTTCGGCGGATACTGTTCCTATGCTGTCTCGCAGGGTTATACGGCGCATGGTGACCGGAATGCCTGGACCATCCACAATGGCAAGCTTTACCTGAATTACAACAAATCGGTGCGGCGGCGTTGGTCGGGGGATATTCCGGGGAATGTTGCCAAGGGCGACGCGAACTGGCCCAAGGTTCTGGGCGGCTGACATGGAACATCCAAGATAAGGCCGATATATCGCCTCAAATTTAACGCAATGGTTGAGCAGTTTTCAACGGCGCCCCGGGCGTAGCAAAGAAATTGTTCAACCAAGCGTTAAGGTCCTGCGATGATATCAGTCAGTTCAGTTGGAACCAAAGAGACTTTGGAAGGTCACTACGCGGGCCAACGAAAACCCCTTTTCAATATCGCGGTCGTGACCGCTCTTTTGACGACGCTGACTTTCGGCATTTACCGGTTTTGGGCCAAGACGCGCGTGCGGCGCTATATCTGGTCATCCATCAGCGATGGGCGCGACAGTCTTGAATACACCGGTACGGGGCTTGAGAAATTCCTCGGCTTTCTAGTGGCTGTGGTGGTGCTGGCCATATATCTCGGGATCGTGCAAATGGGCCTTTACTACTTCGGCCTCACGCTTTTCATCGAACCGCAGACCACCGAACAGGCAGCGATGCAATCCGCGTCCATCCTCATCACGGTGCTTGCAGTACTGCCACTGGTGTTTTTCGCCAAGTACCGGGCGCGGCGCTATAAACTGGCCCGCACCCGGTGGCGCGGAATCCGCTTTGGTGCGGACAAAGGTGCATGGGGATATGCCGCGCGGGCGATGTTTCATTGGATGGTGTCGATCCTGAGCTTGGGCCTTTTGCTGCCATGGCAGACCTTCCGGCTTGAACGGTACATGACTGACCGAAGCTGGTACGGGGATGCACCGTTTCAGCAGGGCGGTAAATGGACCGCGCTTTTGCCGATGATGGGGCATATCTATCTTGGGCTTTTGATCATGGTAGGCGGCGGGGCGCTGGTCGCCATGATGAACCTGGTGCAGGAAGGGGCCTTGATGGCGGGGCTCGGCTATGTGTGGTTCATTGCGGGGGTCGTGCTTTACCGGGTCAAGGCCTTTGCCTATCTGACGAACACCAAGGCGCTGGACGGCAATATCCATTTCGAGGCCGAAATCGACACCACGGCGCTGGTCGCCACGGTGTTTCTTGGGTCGCTGGCGGTGATTCTGATCTCGGCAGCGGTGCATGGCGCGCTGGGCGCTGGCATTTTCTTCGTCGTGGTCCCCGCGGCCATGATGGGGCAGGGAGCGATGTTCATTGCCGTCATTCTGATCATCGTGGGCTATCTTTTGGCGACGGCGGTGATCAGTTCTCTGGCCTTGGTCTGGATCATTCAACCGATGCTTCATCAAATCGTGGACACCATCACTGTGCATAATGCCGACGAGTTGAACTTCATCGAGCAGCGGAGCTTTGACGAGGGTGCGGATGCCGAAGGCTTTGCCGATGCACTGGATCTGGCGGCGTCGGTCTGAGGCGTTCGCGCGTGGCTCGCAAGACGATATTTGCTTTACCGGGAGTCGAAGCTTTGCCAAAAGGGTAGAATATACTTGGCGCGCTTGACGTTGCCGCGACATTTCAATCAAGCCATTGCTTTTCAAAAAGAGGGAACCCCGATGCCAGAGGTCCAACATACTATTTCAGGCGAGTATCACGGAGAGCGAAAACCGCTCTTCAACCTCGCATTCAAGACGGCCCTGCTTACCGCCCTGACGCTGGGCATTTACCGGTTCTGGGCCAAGACGCGTATCCGCAAGTATATCTGGTCTTCCGTCGTGGGCGAGGGCGATGCCTTTGAATACACCGGCACGGGCCTCGAAAAATTCATCGGGTTCCTGATGGCCATCGTGATCCTTGCCGTCTACCTCGGGATCGTGCAGATGATCCTGTTCTACTTTGGGCTGACGCTGTTTTCCGAACCGGCGACACAGACAGAGATGGTGGGCCAGATGCTGGCGATTTACCTCACCTTCTTTGCGGTGGTGCCGTTGATCTTTTTCGCGCAGTACCGCGCGCGGCGCTACAAACTGGCGCGGTCGCGCTGGCGCGGGGTTCGGTTTGGCATGGAAAACGGCGCGTGGGGCTATGCCCTTCGGGCCATCGGGCATTGGCTTTTGACCATTGTCACGCTTGGCATCCTCTTGCCTCGGCAGACTTTTTCGCTTGAGAAATACATGGCTGACCGGACGTGGTTCGGGGATGCGAAATTCGCACAGCACGGAAATTGGACCAAGCTTTACCCGGCGATGAAGCACCTTGCGATCGGCTTGGTGATCTTGGTGGGGGGTGGTATTCTGGGCGGTGTAGCCGGATCGGGCGCGATTGTGGTCATTGCCGGGATCGTCGGCTACATCTGGCTGCTGGTCGGGATGGTGTCCTACCGGGTAAAAAGCTTCATTTACCTGACCGAGAACAAGGTTCTGGACGATACGGTCAGGTTCGAGGCCGCGCCTGACACCTCGACCATCGTGTCTACGGTGATCGTTGGTAGCCTCGTGGTGGGCCTGATCATGGCGCTTGTCTTCGCCGTGATCGGTGCGGTTTTCAGCTCGATGATGGGGCCAATGATGCTCGGCAATTCCGGCGCGCAAATCGGTGGCGTGCTCTTCGTGGTGGCGCTTTACGTTCTGGCGCTGGCCATGGCGGGGGCGCTGTCGCTGGCCTGGATTACGCAGCCGATCATTGATCACATTGTCAACTCGCTCAAGGTGCAGAACGCCGAACACCTTAATGCCATCAAGCAGCGTGCCCATGATACCGGGGCCGATGCCGAAGGCTTTGCCGACGCGCTGGACGTGGGTGGCGCGATCTGATGGGGCCGGTCACGGGCAGCTATTTCGACGGTCAGCATGCCGGACGTCACCGGGTTGAGGTGACACTGGATGAGGGCGCCGGAATGCTGATCGTGACCGGGCCAAGCCTGCCCGAGCCGTTGCACTGGCCGTTGGGCCAGTTGCGCGCGCTGGAGGATCTGGCGCGCGACTACAGCCTGACCCTGACCTTGCATGCCGAGACCGAGGACGAGTCGCCGCGCGACCCCGCGCGCCTGACCATTCGCGAACCGGCCATGACGGCGCGCATCCGCGAGATTTGCCCCGACCTCAGGCGGCGGGATGTGCATCGCGGGACGTGGCGCAAGTTGCTGACGCGCAGTGCGCTGGCCGTCGCGGCGGTGGTGCTGATGCTTTTCGTGATCCTGCCACGTATGGCCGATACGCTGGCCAGCATTATTCCCATCGAACGGGAAATCGCCTTTGGCAAATCGGTCATTGCACAGATGGAACGCGCTCTGGGGGCTGCGGATCTTGGCGATTTGCGTTGTAACGGTGACGAGGGGCGGGCCGCGCTGGACCGGATGGTAGCGCGACTGACCGAGGGGCAGAGCCTGCAATATGATCTGAACGTGCAGGTCTTCGACCACGACATGGTCAATGCCTTTGCGGCACCGGGGGGGCAGGTCGTGATGATGCGGGGCCTGATCGAGGATTCCAATGGCCCGGATGCCGTGGCCGCGGTTCTGGCCCATGAGATCGGTCACGTGGAAGCGCGCGACGCCACCCGGATTGCCCTGCGCGCGGCGGGGTCCGCCGGGCTCTTGTCGATGGTGTTGGGGGATTTCACCGGCGGCACGATTGCCGTGGTTCTTGGCGAACGCATCATGCAGGCCAGCTACACCCGCGAGGCCGAGGCAGCGGCGGATGTCTTTGCCTTGGATATGCTGAACGCGGCGGGGGTGGACAGCAGCGGCATGGCCGAGTTCTTCGATTATATCGGGGAGTTGCAGGGTGACGCCTTCCAAATCCCCGAATACCTGTCGACCCACCCGGCCAGCGATGCCCGCGCCGAACGGGCGCGGGAAAACGCCGAAACGCAAGACGCCACCATCCCCGTGCTGAGCGAGACGGATTGGCAGGCGCTCAAGGGCATTTGCGGGTAGCACTCTAGAAAGAGGGCCAAGGATTTTCGAAAATCCTTGGACGAAGCCATTTCGAAATGGCTTGGATCAAACCCCTTGCAAGGGGGTTGCCCGGCTAGTGGCGTGTGTCACACCGCTTCGGCCTCAAGCCAGACACCGCCTTCGGGGCGCAGGGTGAGGATCATCACCGGGTCGGGGTCGCGGCCCTTCACGGGGGTGAAGCGGTAGCGGTTGAGCAGGGTCGCAAGGATGATGACCGCCTCTTGGATGGCAAAGCTGGCCCCGATGCAGATACGCGGCCCGTCGCCGAAGGGCAGGTAGGCGTAGCGGTCAATCGCCTTGCGGTCGGCGAAACGCTCAGGCCGGAAGGCGTCGGGTTCTTCCCACAACAAGTGGCTCCGGTGCAGGGCATAGATCGGCAGGATTACCGTATCGCCCTTTTTGACCTCGCGCCCGCAGAGCGTGTCATCAGCCATGGCCGTGCGCGAGACCATCCCGGCTGGCGGGTAAAGGCGCAGGGCCTCGTCGACGATCTGTCGGATGTAGGGGAGGTGTTCCACGTCTTCGCCGGTGCAGGCCCGGTCGCCCAGAACGCCGCGCGCCTCGGCGCGGGCGCGGTCCTGCACCTCTTGATCGAAGGCACACAGGTAGAGTGACCAAGCGAGGGTCAGGGCCGTGGTTTCATGGCCCGCGACGATGAAAGTCAGCAGATTGTCGCGCAACTCGGCGGTGTTCATCTGGCGCTTGGTCTTGGGGTCTTCGCCTTCGAGCAGCAGGTCCAGAAGATCGGGCACGCCGTCGCGGCCCCGTTCGCGGCGGGCTTCCACGGCTTCGTCGGCCACGCTTTTCATCTGTTTCACGGCCCCACCCGACATCACCCGGCCCGGGCGCGGCACCCAATCTGGAAAGCCCAGAAGATCGAAAAGCGAGATTTTCCCGGCTTCCGATATGTAGGCATCAATCGCGCCATGCACGGCGTCGGCACCGAAGGTGCCGTCACCTGAAAAGGTCACCTCGGCGATCACGTCGAAGGTGGTGCGCACCATGTCCTCGGCCATGTCCACGGCGCGGGGGCCAGCGGCGGCAATCCGTTCACAACTCCGTTCAGCGGCTGCCGTCATGATCGGGGCAAGGTTCATCACGTTGCGGTGCGAAAACACCGGCGCCGCCGCCCGTCGTTGCCAACGCCAATGCGCGCCCTCGGCGATAAAGAGCGATTCGCCGATGGCGGGGCGCAGCAGGTTCTTGGTGACCAGTGATTTCGGGTAGTTGTCGACCTCTTCCAGAAGCACGCGGCGGATCGCGTCGGGGTCCATCACCATATGCCAGCGTTTCCCGGTGCGTCCCGACACCATGGGCTGCCGGGTGGCAATGGCGGGAATGATACTCAGGACATTGCGGCGCGAGGCCTGAAGGCTGGCCCAGATGCCCATCGGTTCGGTAACAAGCGGGACGTGTACGGGGTGCGGCGCGGCAACTGTCATGGCGGTCCTCTTTCACTTTGTCAGATATAGGCGCTGACCCCAGCCACGGCAAATGCCAACGCATTGCACCGCGCCTTCAGCTGAGATATCCGTGGCCCAATCTGAGGGGAGCTTATCCATGCTGCGTATCATCGCCCTTTTCGCGGGTGTTCTGGCCTTGTCCGCCTGCACCAACGCAAACGACCTGAACCAAGACCCGACCTATCTTGGGGATTTCCAACTCGGCCATAACGTCGTCGTCGCGCCGAACCTGACCAAGGGCCCGGCCTCTCGCGAGGCCTCCGAGGACGAATGGATAGAGGTGATGACCAAGGCCATCGACGACCGCTTCGGGCGCTACGAAGGCAAGCGGTTGTATCACCTTGGTGTCAGCATCGAGGGCTATGTTCTCGCGGTGCCGGGGGTGCCGTTGGTGCTCTCGCCCAAATCGGCGCTCATTTTCAAAGTGACTGTCTGGGATGACGCCAAGCAGACAAAGCTGAATCCCGAGCCGGAGCAGATCACGGTTTTGGAATCCATTTCGGGACCCACGCTTTTGGGGTCGGGTCTGACCCAATCGAAGGAAAAACAACTCGATAACCTCAGCCGCAATGCGGCCAAGCTGATCGAGAACTGGTTGGTGCGCGAGAACGCCAATAATGGCTGGTTCGAGGGCGAAGCGGGTCCGACGGAAGAGGCGCGAAAAGCCGCCGAGTCGATCGAGGAGGAACCTTCCGATGCCTCGGCACTGGTCGAGGATGCGAAGGCGCAGGCTGAAGCCACTCCCGAAAGCTGAACTTGGCGCTAGGAAGCGCTTGATTTTCCCGCCGCAAGCCAATAAATGGCGCGCGGAGTATTAATCGGGCCGCGTGGCCCCCCAACGACAAGGCGCCCTGAGATATGGCAAAGGAAAAGTTTGACCGTTCGAAACCGCACGTGAACATCGGGACGGTTGGTCACGTTGACCACGGCAAGACGACGCTGACGGCGGCGATCACGAAGTATTTTGGTGATTTCCGTGCATATGACCAGATTGACGGT
>DATFKJ010000166.1:0-2761 GCA_035268705.1 Roseovarius sp.
GACCGGATGGAAAACCGCGCCGCGCGGCGCGGTTAGGCCCAAGCCGTAGATCGCACATTTTTTGTCGCATACAAGACAGTGATTGGTGCGTTCCGAACAGACGGCGGGCCTTGTGGTCTGCGACGTGGGCGCGAAATGCCCGACGTGCGGGCCAAGAGGGAAGGAATGCGCGATGAAGGACTATTGGCAGAATTATATCGACGGCGCGTGGGTCGATGGTGGCGCGGGCCGTGTCGATGTGGTCAACCCCGGTACGGGCGAGGTTATCGCCGCACAGGCGCTTGCCGATGAGGCCGATGTGGATCGTGCGGTGCAGGCGGCCAAGCGCGTGCATCAATCCGGTGCCTTGCGCGATATGCGCCCGCTTGAGCGGGGCCGCTTGGTGCAGGCGATGGGGCAGTACCTGCTGGATAACCTCGACGAGGTGGTGAACGTCCTCACCCGCGAACAGGGCAAGCCGCTTTGGGAAGCCGAAACCGAGGTGCGCGGTGCCGCACTTTATTTCGAGTATTACGGTAATCAGGCGGCCACGGTGGAAGGCAAGTCGATCCCGCTGGGTGCGGGGTATTATGATTTCACCGATTGCGAGCCCTTTGGCGTCTCGGCGCAGATCATCCCTTGGAACTATCCGGTGGAAATGACCGCGCGGTCGCTATCGGCGGCTTTAGCCACCGGCAATACCTGTGTGATCAAGACCCCCGAACTGACGCCGCTGAGCAATTACATCTTTGCCCATGCCGCCGAAGCCGTTGGTCTGCCCAAGGGCGCGGTGAATATCCTGTGTGGTTGGGGCCATCAGGCGGGCGCGGCCTTGTCGGGTCATCCGGGTGTCAATCAGATTGTCTTTACCGGGTCGGTACCCACGGGCGTGGCCATCGCCACGGCGGCGGCGCAGAACGTGGTGCCTTGCGTTCTGGAACTGGGCGGGAAATCGGCGGCCATCGTGCATGACGACGCCGATCTGGAGGCGTTTGAGAATGACATCCGCTGGGGCATCTATTTCAACGCAGGCCAAGTGTGCAGCGCCATGAGCCGGGTCATCGTACACGAGTCGCGCCACGATGAACTTATCGAACGTGCGGTGAACGTGGCCAAGTCGCTTTCTGTCGGGCCGGGGATGGACCGGACCGAGGCAGGCGCCAACATGGGTGCCATGGTCAGCGAAGGCCAACGCGACCGCGCGGCCGGCATGGTCTCGGACGCCGAAGTGCAGGGGGCCACGGTCGCCACCGGCGGGCGCAAGATGAACATCCCCGGTGCCTTCCTTGAACCCACCGTCTTGGCCAATGTCACCCCCGATATGACCATCGCGCAGGAAGAGGTGTTCGGCCCGGTGCTGTCGGTGCTGAAATTCCGCGACGACGCAGAGGCGATGGAGATCGCCAACGGCACGCAATATGGCCTTGTCGGTGGGGTGTTCACCGCCGATCTGGACCGCGCGACACGAGCGGCCCGGCAGATGCGGGCGGGGCAGGTGTTCGTCAACCAATGGTTCGCGGGCGGAGTTGAGACGCCCTTTGGCGGCTATGGCAAATCGGGTTACGGTCGGGAAAAGGGCCGCGAGGCGCTTTGGAATTATGTTCAGACCAAGAACGTTGCCATCAAGTTGAAAGGCTAAGCCATGAGCGCATTTGACGAAGACCTGTTCCTCAAGGGGCTTGAGCAGCGCAAGGCGACGCTGGGGGCGGAGTATGTCGAGAAGAACCTCGAAGCCGCCGATGATTTCACACGACCCTTCCAAGAGGCGATGACGGCATGGTGCTGGGGATTCGGCTGGGGCGACGATGTGATCGACGCCAAGACCCGGTCGATGATGAACCTGACCATGCTGGGCGCGCTGGGCAAGATGCACGAGTTCGAGATCCACTGCCGCGGTGCCATCAACAACGGTGTCACCAAGGACGAGTTGCGCGCCATCGTGCATGTGATCGCCATCTATTGCGGTGTGCCGCAAGGCTTGGAATGCTTCAGATCGGCGCGAAAGGTACTGGAAGAACGGGGGATGTAACCCCTTTGGCGGGGGGCGGTGATTCTGCCCCTGTTCCTGTGGGCCACACGGAAAGCGGCGCAAGACCCAGGCTCTTGCTGTTGCGCCCTTGTGCGCCCGCAAAACCCCGGTGTGGCCGTGTTTTATGGGGTTTTGCACCCGTCCCGACACAGGGTGTGTGATTAATACGTCACAACTTTACCAACTCGCATCGGGGCAAAGGGGGTTTCGTTGACAGTCGGGGGCCATTTGCAGCATTCCATCCTCAAGCCGTGTCCAGCCTTGGGGGCGGCGGAAAACGCAACTCTGCTTTGATGGAGGGACACCTTGAAAAAGCATCTTCTCACAACCAGCGCGATCGCCCTTGGCGTTGCAGCTGCACCCGCCGCGGCCCAGGAATGGGACGTTAACGTTGGTGGTTACTTCCAGTCGCACGTCGTTTACTCGACCTCGGGTGGTGGCGGTAACGCTGGCCTCGACCATGACGGTCTGAACTTCCGCACCGACGCCGAAATCCATTTCGCACCGTCGATCACCCTCGACAACGGCCTGACCTTCAGCGCCCAAGTTGAGCTGGAAGGTCAAGAGACTGGCGGCGGTCAGATCGACCACACCTTCATGACCATTTCGGGCGACACCCTGGGCACCATCCAGATCGGTAACTTGAACGCTGTCACCTACAACAACAGCTTCCAGACCCCCGGTGTTGGCTCGATCGGCATCGACTCGGGCACCATGTCGGGCTTCTTCCCGCTGGTCAGCGGTTCGGTCCCG
>DATFKJ010000167.1:0-3550 GCA_035268705.1 Roseovarius sp.
CCATCGCGCGGCGCATGTCCATGCACCGCGGCGTCAACGTGGGGCTGGTCGATGCCCGCGTCGAACGCTTCAACGATCAGGAAATTTTCGTCGAGGTGTTCGAGAACGTCCGCGGCGAGGATATGTTCATCATCCAACCCACCTCGAACCCCGCCAACGACAACCTGATGGAATTGCTCATCATGTCCGACGCACTGCGCCGGTCTTCGGCCAAGCGGATCACCGCCGTGATCCCCTATTTCGGCTACGCCCGGCAAGATCGCCGCTCCAAGGCCCGCACGCCGATTTCCGCCAAACTCGTGTCCAACATGATCGTCGAAGCCGGTATCGAACGGGTTCTGACAATGGACCTGCACGCCACCCAGATCCAAGGCTTTTTTGATATTCCGGTCGATAACCTCTATGCCTCGCCGGTTTTCGCGCTGGATATAAAAACCCAGTTCAAAGGCAGCATGGAAGACGTCATGGTGGTCTCGCCCGACGTGGGCGGCGTGTCCCGCGCCCGCGAACTGGCCAAGCGGATCGAAGCCCCCCTGTCGATCGTCGACAAACGCCGCGAGAAAGCGGGGGAAATCGCCGAGATGACCGTGATCGGGGATGTCACGGGCAAGAAATGCATCATCGTCGACGACATCTGCGACACCGCCGGCACGCTGTGCAAGGCGGCGCAGGTGTTGCTCGATAACGGCGCCTCCGAGGTACACGCCTATATCACCCACGGCGTTCTGTCCGGCCCGGCCGTCGAACGGATCACCAATTCGGTCATGAAATCGTTGGTCATTACCGATACCATCGCCGCGACCGAACCTGTGAAAGCCGCGCCGAATATCCGCATCATCCCCACCGCGCCAGTGTTCGCTCAGGCAATCCTCAACATCTGGAACGGCACCAGCGTCTCGTCGCTCTTCGAGACGCCGACGCTTGAGCCTGTCTACGAAGGGCAATTCAGCCACTAAGCATTTCCAGTTTACCTTGAATCAAAGTGCATCACCAATGTCCCGAGAAGGCCGTAGGCTTGGCAGGGTATTGGTGATGCAAAAATAGCTGGAAACGCTTTAACAACGCGCCAAGCCCGTTCGAACGGGCTTGGGCAACGCGGTTTTCAAACCGCGTCGGCAAGCGCCTTGCAAGGCGCTTGGGCCAAGCCGTTTCGAAACGGCTTGCGCGCTCACTTTTCCAGTGGAACGCGTGTAGCGATTGAGCGAGACGCTTTAGTAAACGTCCTGCCAGTCGTCTTCGTGAAAGACCTCACCGATCGCCATCCACCGGATACGCGCCCGGGCCACCCGGGTGTCTGCCCATGTGCGAAAGACAACATCGAACCCTGTCTCGGTGATCTTCTCGGCGGTCACGTCGGCGCGCGCATTGGTGGCGCTGTCCATGTCCCACATGGACAGCGAAACATGCACCGCTGGCGGGGTCTTGAATGCCTCGGGAAAGGTCAGGCTATGCCGCCGTTCGCGTGACCCGCTGCCGGTCCACATGTCGCCGCCGTCCTGGTAATCCGAGAACAAGACGTCATCGCCCTGTGCCACACCGATGTATTTGCTATCCAGATGCCGCATCATATTCCTTATCTTCCCCAAGATGCGATTAATACGGGTTTTGGGCAGAATTGAGAACCAAAAAGGAAAAGGGCCCGCCAGGGCCCTTTGAACTCTCATGCCGGTCTTGACCGTGGATCAGTTGGCCGAAAGACCGATGTGCTCGCCCATGGCCACCATGTCGGACAGCAGCTTGGCGGCATCATCCACCGGACCCGGCTCGTTGACATAAACCTCTTGCGCCTTGGCAAGTTTGTCGGTCGCCTCGTCCACCAGTGCCTTGAATTGCTCTTGCGTGATGTCTTCGCGGGCAATCGCCTTTTCGGCCAGAACCGAGATCCCATCGGCGTTGATCTCGGCAAAACCGCCGGTGACCACGTAATCGGCCTCGCCCTCGGTGCTGACAACCTTGAGGATGCCGGGCCGCAGCGTGGTGATCAGGGGCGAATGATCGGGCATTGCCGTCATGTCACCCTCGGCACCGGGAATACGCACCTCTTTGGCCGCGACCGAAGTCAACAGGCGCTCGGGGCTTACCAGATCGAATTGGACTGTATCAGCCATTCATTGATCTCCTTCAGGAGTTACCCTCCCGCCCCAAGGGACGGGAGGCAAAGGGCTTAGGCCGCGTCGGCAGCCATCTTCTCGGCTTTGGCTTTCACCTCGTCGATGCCGCCCACCATGTAGAAGGCACCTTCGGGCAGGTGGTCGTATTCACCGGCCACAACCGCCTTGAACGACTGAATGGTGTCTTCCAGCGGAACCTGCACACCGTCCGACCCGGTAAAGACTTTCGCCACATCGAAGGGCTGCGACAGGAATCGCTCGATCTTACGGGCGCGCGCCACGGTCAGCTTGTCGTCTTCGCTCAGCTCGTCCATCCCGAGAATGGCGATGATGTCCTGAAGCGCCTTGTAGCGCTGCAAAACACCCTGGACTTCGCGGGCCACCTCGTAGTGCTCTTCGCCCACGATCTGCGGATCCATCAGGCGCGAGTTACTGTCAAGCGGGTCAACGGCCGGGTAAATCCCTTTTTCCGAGATCGCGCGGTTGAGAACCGTGGTCGCGTCCAAGTGGGCAAAGGTGGTCGCCGGCGCCGGGTCGGTCAAGTCGTCCGCGGGCACGTAAACGGCCTGAATCGAGGTGATCGAGCCCTGCTTGGTCGAGGTGATCCGCTCCTGCATCTGGCCCATGTCGGTCGCCAGCGTCGGCTGATACCCCACCGCCGAAGGAATACGACCGAGCAGAGCCGAAACCTCGGAGCCCGCCTGCGTAAAGCGGAAGATGTTGTCGACGAAGAACAGAACGTCGGTCCCGGATTGATCGCGGAACTGTTCGGCCAGCGTCAGGCCGGTCAGGGCCACACGCGCACGCGCCCCCGGAGGCTCGTTCATCTGACCGTAAACCAAGGCCACTTGGCTTTCGCCAAGGTTGTCGGGCTTGATCACGTTGGATTCGATCATCTCGTGGTAAAGGTCGTTGCCCTCACGGGTCCGTTCGCCAACACCGGCGAAGACCGAATAGCCCGAGTGTACCTTGGCGATGTTGTTGATCAGTTCCATGATCAGAACCGTCTTGCCCACACCGGCACCCCCGAAGAGGCCGATTTTACCGCCCTTGGAATAGGGGGCCAGAAGGTCGATCACCTTGATGCCGGTGACAAGGATTTCCGACTCGGTCGACTGCGCCTGAAACTCGGGCGCTTCGGCGTGAATCGGGCGGGTTTCCTTGGCCTTGATCGGCTCACCTTCGTCCACCGGCTCACCGATGACGTTCAGGATGCGGCCAAGTGTGGCGTCGCCCACGGGAACACTGATCGGCTCGCCCATGTCAGACACCTCTTGCCCACGGACCAGACCTTCGGTCGCGTCCATGGCGATGCAGCGCACGGTGCTTTCCCCAAGGTGCTGTGCCACCTCAAGAACAAGGCGCTTGCCGTTGTTGTCGGTTTCAAGGGCATTCAGAATTTCGGGCAGGTGGTCGTCGAATTGCACGTCCACCACGGC
>DATFKJ010000168.1:0-4113 GCA_035268705.1 Roseovarius sp.
TTTGCCCTGCCCTTCATGATGGGGTGCGAGGTGCTATTGCGCGTGGAAACACGGGCACTGTCATCATCCCGTATCCGTCGCGCAGAAGCGATGTACGCCGCCTTTCGTGATGATCTGGAAAGCTTGTTGACCCCGTAGTCAGCGCCCCTTGAACAGACCGCCAAGAATACCACGCACGATCCGGCGTCCGGTTGTGCCTTTGAGTTCCTTGACCACGGCGCGGGTCAGTGCCTCGCCGATACCCGAAGCGAGGCTGCCCTCTTCCTTGCGTTTGCTGGTCGATCGCGTGACACCTTTGCCGGAATAGCGACGTGCGGCGTTGAACTCACGCATTGCCGCGGATTCCTGTTCGGCGGCACGTTCGGCCTCTTCGGCCTCACGGGCGGCCTCGTCGGCGCGTCCGGCCAGAATCTCATGGGCCGAGTGGCGATCCAGCACCTCTTCATATTTGCCTGCTACGGGTGAGGCCGCGATCACTTGTTTGCGCTCTGCATCCGAGATCGGACCCAGCTTCGAGGATGGGGGGCGAATGAGGGTACGTTCCACGATACCCGGCACGCCATCGTCTTCGAGCATGGATGTCACCGCCTCGCCAACGCCTACGTCGCGAATCGCATCGGCCACGTCGAAGCGCGGGTTGGGGCGGTAGGTTTCCGCCGCACGCTTGAGTGCTTTTTGATCCCGCGCGGTGAAGGCCCGTAGAGCGTGTTGCACGCGGTTGCCCAATTGGCCAAGGATATCGTCAGGCACGTCATCGGGATTTTGGGTTATGAAATAGACGCCCACCCCCTTTGAGCGGATCAGGCGCGCCACCTGTTCGACCTTGTCGAGCAATACATCCGGCGCGTCGTCGAACAACAAATGCGCCTCGTCAAAGAAGAAAACCAGCTTGGGTTTGTCCGGGTCGCCCACTTCGGGAAGGGTTTCGAAAAGCTCACTGAGCAACCACAGAAGGAACGTGGCATAAAGGCGGGGCGATTGCATGAGGCGGTCAGAGCTTAGGATATTGATCCGCCCCCGGCCATCCGGCGTGCCTTGCATGATGTCGGTAAGCGCCAATGCCGGTTCACCGAAGAACTGTGTCGCGCCCTGATTTTCGAGCACCAGGAGTTCACGCTGGATACTGCCCACGGACCTTGGTGAGACATTGCCATATCGCAGCGACAGATCATCGGCGTTTTCCCCGACCCAAACCAGAAGTGATTGAAGGTCTTTCAGATCCAGCAGGGGCATGCCCTGTTCATCAGCCACGCGGAACGCGATGTTCAGGACACCTTCTTGTGCTTCGCTCAAGTTCATCAAGCGCGAGAGCAGCAATGGCCCCATTTCGGCCACCGTGGCACGAACGGGATGGCCTTGCTCACCGAAGAGATCCCAGAAGGTAACTGGGAACGCCTCGTATGCGTAGTCGCCGAATCCGATGGTTCCGGCGCGTTTCATGAAGGCGTCATGTAATTTGAAGTCTTCGCTCCCGGATGCGGCAAGACCGGACAAATCACCTTTGACGTCGGACAAGAAAACCGGAACACCGGCCTTGGAAAACCCTTCGGCCAGGATTTGGAGGGTCACTGTTTTGCCCGTCCCGGTGGCCCCGGCAATCAGGCCATGACGGTTTGCGTACTCCAGCGACAATCCCTGCTTCACACCATATTCTGGGCCGCCCCCACCGACAAACACACGATTTTCCACGTCCAATACCCCGTCCCTATTTTTCCTTGATCTGAACATACAAAGTTAACTTTTCCCTGCCACTATGAAATTCGCCCGATGCCTTGTGTCCTCTTGGGATCGGGTGACTTCCTCCCTGTCAGACTGGCCGCGCCCTCGGGTGCGGCCTTTTTTGTTCGCTCATGAAAAAGAATCTGTCGGATTTGTGCAGGTTGGCTGTTGACGGGTCTCTGGAACTGCCCTAGCGTCACGACCAATGACTAAGTCGGCCAGTCCGGCAGGGAGAAAACAGGAAAAGAGACCGAGAGGTCTCTTTTTCTTTTTGTTCGGATGAAACAAAAGGTTGCGCGCCTAAGTTGCAGCGGAATTTAGCCTTGATCCTTACCGTACCCTCAAGTTTTATCCTGACATGCCGTTGGCGCCATGATAAGTCGCGCCAGACCTTATTGAGACAATTGAAACGGGGACACAATGCCCAAACTTCTTTCGACTTTGCCGCTCATCGTGCTGCTGACGATGGGAACCGCCGTGACGGCGCAGGACGACAGCGCAGATCAAGCAGATGGCGCCGAAGCGGCGACCGAGGCCGAAGCGACCACCACCACCGAAGAGACCACCGAAACCGGGTCGGCCAACAACGAAGCCCTTGATATGGGCCAAGAGGTTCAACAACAGCCTACCTATATCAAGGAAGAATTCGGCGATTGGCAGATGAAGTGCTTCCGCAGTGAGGCCGAGGAAGACCCCTGCCAGATGTATCAATTGCTGCGCGAGGACGCGGGCAACCCTGTTGCCGAGTTCAGTCTTTTCCGGCTTCCCGAAGGCTCGCAGGCCGTGGCCGGGGCGACCATCGTCGTGCCGCTGGGTACGCTGCTTTCCGAGGAACTGAAAATCTCGGTCGACGGTGGTAAGGCCCGGGTTTACCCGTTCCGCTTTTGCTCGATGGCGGGTTGCTTTGCACAGGTTGGCCTGACCCAAGCTGAGATTGATGCATTCAAGGCGGGTGTTGAGGCGAACCTTCAGATCATCCCGGCACAGGCCCCAAATCAGAAGGTCAATATCAAAGCCTCGCTCAACGGGTTCACCGCAGCCTATGACGATGTGTCAGTGGCCCAAAACTGATCCGTCATTATCCTGAACAGGAAAACGCCGCGGCCTGATGGGACCGCGGCGTTTTTCATTTTGAAAGTCTCCTTTGGCTCAACTATGGCGGCGCAGGGCCAAGACCGCGTTCAGCCCTCCAAACGCAAAGGCGTTCGACAGGGCGACATCAACTTTCGCCTCGCGCGCTTCGTTCGGCACCACGTCCAAGGCGCATTCCGGATCGGGTTCATCGTAGTTGATGGTCGGCGCAATCACCCCATCGCGCAGGGCCATGATACAGGCCAGTAGCTCCACGGCGCCTGTTCCGCCGATGAGATGACCATGCATGGACTTGGTCGAAGAGATCATGAGATTATCGGCATGGGCGCCGAATACATCCGCCACAGCGGCACTTTCTGTTTTGTCATTCGCCGCCGTACCCGTGCCATGCGCGTTGATATAGCCCACTTCGGTCAGGTTGATGCGGGCATCCCGCAGCGCACCGCGAATTGCGCGAGCTGCGCCCTGTTTCGAGGGCATGACGATATCGGACGCGTCCGACGACATGGCATAGCCTGCAACCTCGGCTAGGATTTCAGCGCCACGCGCGCGGGCATGTTCGTATTCTTCAAAGACAAAGACGCCGGCCCCCTCACCCTGCACCATGCCATTGCGGTTGGCGGAGAACGGGCGGCACCCATCCTTGGACATGACGCGCAGCCCCTCCCAGGCTTTGACGCCGCCAAAGCAGAGCATTGATTCCGAGCCGCCGGTGATCATGACCGGTGTCAGCCCGCCATGCACCATCTGGAAGGCTTGCGCCATGGCGTGATTGGAGCTGGCACAGGCCGTGGCCACGGTGAAGCTTGGCCCTTTGAGGTTGAACTCCATCGACACATGGCTGGCCGCCGCGTTGTTCATCAACTTGGGCACGACGAAGGGATGAACACGATTCTTGCCGTCTTCGTAGACGGTTCGATAGTTGTCATCGAGGGTGGTCATACCGCCCCCGGAATTGCCCAAGACCACGCCAGCGCGTGCCGCCAATTCACCCGAAAACTCAAGCCCCGCTTGGCTGATCGCCTCACGCGCGGCGATCAAGGTGAATTGCGTGAACCGATCGTAGAGGGCAAGCTGCTGGCGATTGAACCGCGTTTCGGGGTCATATCCTTTGACCTGACCGCCGATCTTGATGGCCAAACGATCCACGTCGCGGAATTCAAGGTCACTTATGCCGCAACGCCCTTCGCGCATCGCCCCGAGGGTGTCTTGGACATTCTGGCCGAGCGAATTGATCGTCCCTGCCCCGGTGATGACGACACGCTTCACGACTGTTCTTTCACCAAAGTCTCGATGCCTGAG
>DATFKJ010000169.1:0-4430 GCA_035268705.1 Roseovarius sp.
CATCGACGAGATCGCCGACAAGGAAAATGTCACGATCCTGAACATCTCGGGCACCGAATTGCGCCGCCGGTTGCAAGAAGGCCTTGAGATCCCCGACTGGTTCTCGTTCCCCGAGGTCGTGGCCGAACTGCGCCGCACCAAACCGCCGCGCAGCCAGCAGGGCTTTACCGTTTTTTTCACCGGTTTCTCAGGCTCGGGCAAATCGACCATCGCCAACGCGCTTATGGTCAAGCTGATGGAGATGGGCGGCCGCCCGGTGACGCTTCTGGATGGCGATATCGTCCGCAAGAACCTCAGTTCGGAACTGGGCTTTTCGAAAGAGCACCGCGACCTGAACATTCGTCGGATCGGCTATGTCGCCTCGGAGATCACCAAGAACGGCGGGATCGCCCTATGCGCGCCGATTGCGCCCTATGCCGCGACCCGTCGGGCCGTGCGCGAGGATATCGAGCAATACGGCGCCTTTGTCGAAGTTCATGTCGCAACCTCGATCGAGGAATGCGAGCGGCGTGACCGAAAGGGCCTGTACAAGCTGGCGCGCGAGGGCAAGATCAAGGAATTCACCGGGATTTCCGACCCTTACGACGTACCTGCCGACCCCGAATTGCGGGTTGAGACCCAAGGCACCGAGGTGGACAACTGCGCCCATCAGGTGATCCTGAAGCTGGAGCAAATGGGCCTGATCGCGGGCTGATCCGTCTTCCCGCGACACAGGCCGCAGGGCCTGCGGAGCGCTTGTCGAATGCACGGGCCGCCCTTGCCGGGGCGGCCCGGTTTCGTTTAGGCGCATGGGATGTATGCGATTTCGCTTACCTCGATTCCGCCACGGTTTGACCGGCTTGGGCCGGTTTTGCAGGCGCTTTTGGCCCAGCGGCCTGCGCCAATGGCGGTGTATCTTTGCCTGCCGCGCAGCTATCGGCGCTTTGTCGGCCCGGTCTCGCCCCCCACCCTGCCCGAAGGCGTTGATTTGCTTTGGTCGGACACGGACCTTGGCCCGGCGGGAAAGGCCTTGATCCCGGCAAGACATCTTCAAGGCAAGGTTGAGCGTCTGATTTATTGCGATGATGATTGGATCTATCCGCCCGGCTGGGCGGCGGCATTGCTATCGGGCGCTGACGATGGTGTGGCAAGCACTGGACACGGATTTCCCGTTTCGCGCCTGAAACGGCAAAGCCATGCCGCGCCGGGATCGACCGATATCGCACAGGGCTTCTCCGGGGTGTGTGTCGAGCCCGCGTGGCTGACCGGTGACGACATGACTCCGCCAGAGGCGGCATGGCCGGTCGATGACATCTGGCTATCGGGGCAATTGGCACGGCAGGGGATCGCGGTGCGCGAGATGCCGAAAGCGCGCGATGGCCTTGGCCCAGCGTTCGACGATGCCCACGCTCTGCAAGATATAACAATCAATGGCCGATCCCGACATGCCGCAAATCTGGCCTGTGTCGAGGAATTGACCCGCCGCTATGGCCTGTGGCCAGCAGCCTCAAGCACCAATCGCGCCGCACGGCCATAGACATCGCCATAATCGGCGGCGGCCTCTTGAAGCGCCTCAAGCGCAGGCAAACGTGTGGCGTAATCCTCTTGTGACATATTGCGAAGCGCATTGCGGATATCCTCGGCGCTTTCACAAATCATCATACTCCGGGTATCCAGATGATCCGCGATATTGGGACAGCCCCAATAGATCGGCACGGTCTTGCACAGAAGCGCATCAATCAGTTTCTCGCTGAAATAATCCCGTTCGCGGACATTCTCGATGACGACCGTGTATCTATAAGGCGCCAGCCCGTCGGACTTCACGTCGAAGCGTTGATAGCCACCTCCCATGACATCGACATCAAGACCCTCGGCCTTGGCCCACGCCGCGATGTCGTGGCGTAGAACATGCCCCTCCAAAGACCGTTTGGCCGAGGCAATAAGAGAGCACATCCTCGCCTTCACGGTGTCCAGATCACGCCAGCCGGGCACCCACGTGCTTCCGAAGGGAAAGAAAGCTGCGTTGGGCAGGGTTTTGCAAAGGCTGTTGTAGAAGGTGAGAACCCGAAAGAACCGACGATGCGACCAACGCAAAAGCCGGGCATGTTTTCCGTGAACCGCTTCGGGTTCAAGGATCATCAAAGAGACCTTGGCGCGGGTGCCGAATCCAAGCCGCCAATGAATCATGCCACGGGGAAAAACGACCAGATGGTCGTCTGTGCCAAGATCGCGCAACGCCCGCCCCTTGAAACGCGCGGGTTGACCCAAGGGCCATATCATCTCGTCAAGCGGCAAGGCACCCAGCCCAGTTTGATATAATTGGGCAGGATCGCAACAGCGGGCTGATCGTTGGACCTAGGAAACTCCGGTGGTCGACACCGGGGTGATTAGGCGCTGTGCCCGGCCAAGGCAAGCGCGCTGACGCGCGTCTGCGCCACCAAGGTGGTTTAGTGAACCGTAACAGGCTCCATGTCGTTCTGACGGGCGAGGATAAAGGCCAACCGCCTGTCGCGCACCAGCGCAAGCCGTTCTCCGTCGGATGTATGCACCGCGTAAAGGGTCTCGCTGCCCATGGCTTGCTCGCGCATGTCTTCGGGCAAATCCGCCACTTTGACCGCGCGCACATAAACAATGGGACGGCCCGCTTCGGCGCCGAAATCATATGGTGTCTGCATCTCGCTTACCCCTTGTTGATCTTGATTCTTTGCACCACGCTTTCCGGTTGCGCGCGGGTCAGGTCCACATGCAGCAGACCGTTTTCCATGATCGCATCGCCCACTTCGACGCCATCGGCCAACACAAAAGAGCGTTGGAATTGACGCGCGGCAATGCCACGGT
Organism: Roseovarius sp.; assembly: GCA_035268705.1. Lineage (GTDB taxonomy): Bacteria > Pseudomonadota > Alphaproteobacteria > Rhodobacterales > Rhodobacteraceae > Roseovarius. The sequence goes on from DATFKJ010000169.1 coordinate 2,818, forward strand.
GCAGAAAAACCCTGTCTTGGCTGTCGTCGGATTGACGGCCGCGGATGACCAATTGCCGATCCTCGACGGTAATCGCCAGATCATCCTCGGCAAAGCCCGCCACGGCCAGCGTGATGCGATAGGAATTCTCCGAGGTTTGTTCGATGTTGAACGGCGGGTAACCTTCGTTGCCCGATTTCGCGCTGCGCTCAAGCATGCGCTCCAACTGCTCAAACCCGAGCATATAGGGGTGCGCCCCCAACGTCATCTTGGTCATCGACACGTCCTTGTATTCAAAGCGACAGTCCGGTGTACGGCCCCGTTATGGCAGCCCCACCATGAAAATATGGGGGCTGCTTTGGCGCGGTGCAAGGGCTTTGCGAAATCGCGCGAATACAGTATCTTGAAACCCCGCATGATAAGGAATCGTGAGCCATGAACGCTTTTGGCGATCTGTCGATGAAATCCGACGAGGTACTGCGTGTCGAGTTGGAGGAATTCCGCCGCCAGCACCGCGATCTGGACGAGGCGATTACCGCGCTTGAGGAAAAGGGCGCGCGCGATCCATTGACCATCAAGCGGCTGAAACAGCAAAAACTGCGCCTCAAGGACATGATCGCCTATATCGAAGATCGGCTTTATCCAGACATTATTGCGTAAGCCTGTTTGATGCGTATAGTGCGCCCTTCATTGCAAGGGGCATGACATATGGCAGACATCCAAGTGGGCATAATCATGGGCAGCCAATCGGATTGGCCCACCATGCGCGAGGCCGCCAATATCCTTGATGAACTGGGCGTGGCCTATGAGGCCAAGATCGTCTCGGCCCACCGGACACCCGACCGCCTTTGGGACTATGGCAAGACCGCCGCCGAGCGGGGGTTGAAGGTGATCATCGCAGGCGCCGGTGGCGCGGCGCATTTGCCAGGCATGATGGCCAGCAAGACGCGGCTGCCCGTCGTGGGCGTGCCGGTGCAGACCAAGGCGCTTTCGGGTGTCGACAGCCTCTATTCCATCGTGCAGATGCCCAAGGGCTTTCCGGTGGCGACCATGGCCATTGGTGCCCCGGGCGCGGCCAATGCAGGCCTGATGGCCGCGGGTATCCTTGCCACTCATGACGACGCCCTTGCCAACCGCCTCGACGCATGGCGCGCCTCACTTTCCGCTTCCATTCCAGACGAGCCGCAAGATGACTGATCCTCTCGCCACCGGCGCCACCATCGGAATCCTGGGTGGCGGGCAACTGGGCCGGATGCTCTCGGTCGCGGCCTCGCGTCTGGGGTTCAAGACCTGTGTGTTCGAGCCCGGCGGCGATTGCCCGGCCAGCCACGTGGCGAATTTCCATTTCAAGGCCAGCTATGACGATGAAGAGGCCCTGCGCCGCTTTGCCGAAGCCGTGGATGTGGTGACCTATGAGTTCGAGAACATCCCCACCGCCGCGCTGGACCTCATCGAATCGCTGGTGCCGGTGCGTCCGGGGCGCGAGGCCCTGCGCGTCAGTCAGGATCGCCTGACCGAAAAGGATTTCCTGTCGGATCTGGGCCTGACCACCGCACCCTATGCCGCCGTGACCACGACCGAGGATCTGGACGTGGCGATTGAAAAGATCGGCCTGCCCGCGATCCTGAAAACCC
>DATFKJ010000170.1:0-13622 GCA_035268705.1 Roseovarius sp.
CGGAAACCGCACGTCAGGACGGAACCACCATTGAGGGATCAGTCGCGACTCAAACGAAGTCCGACAGCAAACCACCTCAAAAGAAGTTGGGTGAAGGACAAGGCGGCGGCGGAGGTGGCGACGGCGGCAAGGGCTTTCACCGGCGCATGGGGCCGGTCGATTTTTCCGGAAATCTCAAAAAAGGTCTTTCGGCTGTCAGGCGCAATATGATGATCGTCATGATATTCACCTGCATGACCAACCTGCTGATCCTCGCGATCCCGATTTACCTCTTCCAGATTTCCGATCGCGTGCTGACCAGCCGCTCGATCGACACCCTTATCATGCTGACCGCCGTGATCGTCGGAGCCGTGGTATTGCAGGCCGTGTTCGACGCCCTTCGGCGCTTCGTCCTTATGCGGACAGCGGTTGAACTGGCCGCGAAACTGGGCTCATCCATTCTGTCCGCGGCGGCCAGAGCGGCACTGACAAGCAACGGCCGAGAATATCAAACACTGGGTGATCTACAGCAGCTACGCGGCTTCCTTGTTTCCGGCACGCTCTTGTCCTTTCTGGATGTACCATTCGCGCCACTCTTCATTCTCGCGATCTTCCTTGTACACCCACAACTTGGCATGATCGTCGTGGTGACGGCACTCATTCTTCTGGTCATCGCATTGATCAACCAAAAGGTCACCGCAAAGCACTTCGCAACGGCCAACCAGCATCAAAGCATGGCCAACATGCACCTCGATTCAATGTCCCGGAACAGCCAGATCATCAATGCTCTGGCGATGATCCCCGAAGCGGTTTCGATCTGGGGCCGCGATACCGCCGCTTCCCTGAAAGCGCAGGTGCGCGCGCAGGATCGCAATATCACATCGGCCGCGTTTTCGCGTGGCGTGCGCCTCTTGACCCAAGTGGGCATGTTGGGTTGGGGCGCCTATCTGGCCATCGACGGGCAGATCACTGGCGGGATGGTTATCGCCGCCTCGATCATCGCAGGCCGCGCCCTCGCACCGATCGAAGGTGCCATCGAAGGCTGGAACCAGTTCCTTCTCTCGCGTGCCTCTTATGGCCGCATTGCCGGTCTCCTGACAGAGTCACCACTCAACACCGATCGCCTACGCCTTCCTCGGCCCGAAGGTCGACTTGATGTCGAACGCCTTCTCTATGTTCCGCAAGGCACCAAGAGCGTCGTGCTGAACGGTATCTCTTTCAGCCTCGCACCCGGCACATCACTCGGGGTCATCGGGAATTCGGGCGCGGGCAAGACCACCCTTGGCAAAATGCTTGTTGGGGCCATCCTGCCCACCTCGGGCTGTGTCCGGCTTGACCTCATGGACCTGCGTAACTGGGATCAACGTCAGTTCGGCGAAAATATCGGCTACCTGCCACAGGACGTCCAACTCTTTCCCGGTACGATCAAGGACAACATCGCCCGGATGCGCGCCGATGCCACGGACGCCCAGATCTATGAGGCTGCCCATCTGGCCGATGTCCACGACATGATTGCCAACCTGCCACACGGTTACGAAACCTTCGTGGCCGCAGATGGCGCACCACTTTCAGGTGGGCAAAAACAGCGCATCGCCTTGGCGCGTGCCTTTTTCGGCAATCCCCGGCTGCTCGTGCTGGACGAACCAAACTCCAATCTGGACGTCGCGGGTGATCAGGCCCTCGCCCACGCGCTCCACCATGCCAAGGAACAAAGCATCACGGCCGTGGTCATCACTCAGAAACCTTCGATATTGGGCCACGTGGACAAGATTGCCCTGCTTGCAAATGGCAGCCTCGCAATGATTGGCCCGCGTGAAGAGGTGCTCAAATCCATCCGCGGTGGCGACGCCGGCAACCCTGGCACGATCGCCGACAAAAGCGGCTGACCCGACCGAATTAGAGGACAAGCGATGCAACAGATTGAACACCGCGCAGCCCCGGAATGGTTCGACGAGGTACCGCGCTCCATTACGCGGCAAACGATTTGGGGTCTACTGATCATGATACTTGCAATCGGCGGGTTTGGCGCATGGTCCTTCCGGGCGCCGCTTGCCGCCGCCGTCATTACGCAGGGCAGCTTCGTGGCCACTGGCAACAATCAGATCGTGCAACACCTCGAAGGTGGCTTGATCCGGGAAATTCTCGTGAGCGAGGGGGATTTCGTGAAAGCCGGGGAAGCCATCATGCACCTCGATGAAACCGCTGCCCAAGCCAAGATGCGTGAATTGTTCCTGCGACGCGCACGTCTTGAAATTCTCATTGCCCGGTTGCTGGCCGAATACAGGGGTGCCGAAGACTTCGAGGTGCCAAAGTTCCTTGAATCCTCCAAGAGCGATCCGGAAATCCAAACGATCATACGCAATCAACGGCTCAACTTCGAGGCCGCCCGGACAAGTCTGCTCAAGGACGTCGGCGTCTTGGAACGCAACATCGAGGCCCTCGCAAGCCGTCACGAAGGCTACAATGCTCAGCTGTCTTCTCTGGTGACCCAAATCGCTCTTCTCGATGAAGATATCGAAGCCCAAGCCACGCTTTATGAAAAGGGTCTCAGCCCGAAAAGCCGGATCAACTCCCTGCGTCGCGCCAAGGCAGATGGTACCGGACAAATCGGCCGGCTTAAGGCACAACTGACCGAGACAGACGCCATGCGCGCCAAATTCCAAGGCGAAATCGAACAGGCGGTGATCACACACCAACAAGCCGCTCTGGACGAACTACAATCCGCCGAGGCCGAACTTGATTCTGTTCGTGAAAACTATCGCAAGGCTGCCGATATTTACCGCCGTTCCTCCATCAATGCCCCGGTCTCGGGTACGGTTGTACATATGAATTACAACACGCCCGGCGGCGTTATCGAAAGCGGCAAACCCATCGCCGAGATTTTGCCCACCGATGTGCCTTTGATTATCGAAACGCAAGTCCCTCGTGTCGATATTGACAGCGTCAAACTGGGCCAATCGGCCACCGTGCGGCTGACTTCTCTCAACCAACGCACTACACCGGTACTGGAAGGCACGGTATATTACATCTCGGCTGACGCCCTGCCCGACGACTCCGAAATCATCCCGCAAGAGGTGTACCTCGCCCGCGTGGAACTGCCGGCAAGCGAGTTGTCACGTGTTCCGGGCTTCACACCTACCCCCGGCATGCCTGCCGAGGTCATGATTCAAACCGCGGAACGGACATTCTTCCAGTACATCACCAAGCCGATCGTCGACTCGATGCAAAGAGCCTTCCGCGAGCAATAAGAGGCAAAAGGCGATCAACGACGCGCCAACATGTGTGATGGCGGTGACCTGCCACTGAGCTTTCATCCAGTCGGTATAAGAGCCCTTTGGGTTGATATGCCATTTGGCGCAGGTAGAGCCACCAACATCCGCGCGAAGCGTTCAGATGGCGCAGCGCCTCCGAGATTGGCTTGAACCCATTTTTTGCCGGATGTTGCAAATTGCACCGGTCACTAATGCCAAGATGAGGCGGTTCTTCCCAAAGCCTGGACTGTATCGTCCCTCGTGTCTTGATGCACTGGAACCGGTGCGCGATGGCTGAGGGCACGGACCCTAAAGCGTTCCTTTAACCTGAGAAATCAGCCAAACGCGGAACGCGTGCAACGATTGAGCGGAGCACTGCGTTTCGCGAAAAGCTGTGGTGCAGGTTTTTCGCGAAACGCTTTAGGGGCAATCAGCGCTTCAAAAGAAACTCTCAAGCCCAAGATCGCGCTTTCGCAAAGCCGCCCGCAATCGTTCAAGGCCCTTTTCACGCAGCTGGCGCACCCGTTCCCTAGAAATTCCGTATCGCGTGCCGAGTTCTTCCAACGTCGCCGGGGGGTCGCTCACTTGTGTCGCAATAACGATGTCGCGTTCGCGATCGGACAAAGCATTTAGGACGTCTACGAGGATGCGGCGTAGTCCGGCTATCTTCAGGCTTTGCAATGCGACAGGCTCTTCCAGGCTTTTGGGGTCGACCAGAAGCGCCATGCGATCCGCGCCATCTTCATCCCGGACAGGCACATTCAGGGAGCTATCGCTGCCGTTGACCTGTTGGCGCAAGTCCGCCGCCGTCTGTAGGTCTACCCCCAACGCCGAAGCAAGTTTCTTGTCCGCATCAGCCGGATCTATGTCGGCACCTGCCTCCATCTCTGCGTTCAGAGCGGCGATTTGTCGGGCCGCGGCTCGCGTGCGTGCGGAATTCGGGCGCCGCACGACAGAGGTGTTCGCCCGCGCGTATTCCTGAACCTCGGCCCGCACCCACCACACCGCATAGGTCGAGAAACGAATACCGCGTTCCGGATCGAAACGATCAGTTGCCTTCATTAGTCCGATTTGGGCCTGTTGAACAAAGTCCGGGTCAACCTCCCCAGAGCCGCGCTTGAATCGCTTTGCGATCGAGGCGGCCAACGGTGCGAAGGCGTTGATGAGTCGATCTCGTGCGCGCCGGTCTCCATGCTGCTGCCAGGCGCAAATCAGCGCCCGTTCCTCGTCGGCCGATAGCATTTGCGAGGTGCGGACGCGCCGGGCGCCTTTGATCAGGTTCGTGACAGGTTTATTCATGGCTGAAGCCCATTTGATTTTGAATCGATACTAATTCCTGGATTCCATGATTGTCAAAGTAGTTTTGCTTCGCTATCAAATGCGCATGACTGATGGACCGCAAACACCAGCCCGGATCGCGGAACTGCTCGTTCATGTCGGACGCGCGGCGCGGAGCGAAGATACAGGGTCCGAATTGACGGCGGCGCAGTGGACCTGTCTGCGCTTTCTGGCCCGGGCCAATGGCAGCACGCGCACCCCGTCGTGTTTTGCCAGCTTCCAGGCGACGACGCGGGGCACGGCATCGCAGATCATCAAGTCGTTGGAGCGCATGGGGCTTGTCACGGGGACCCGCTCAGACCGTGACCGGCGCAGCGTGTCTTTTGACCTGACCGATCATGGCCGCGCCATGCTTATGCAGGATCCGTTGCGTGACCTGATCAGTGTGATTGATGGCCTCGGGACGGTCGAGCGCGATCGTTTCCTGAAGACCCTTTCTCACCTTGCGTCCACGTTGGCCATGCACCGCGACCTGCCAGTGTTCGGAACCTGTCAGGATTGCATGCATTTCGCGCCGTCCGGGGACACGGCCTATTGCGCCTGCATGGCAGAAGAATTGGCCGCGGTTGATCTTCCCAAGCTCTGCGCGAGCTATACACCGACACGGGACCCAATGAGCCAAGGAGACCAGAATGACGCAGACTGAACAGTCCGCTGGCACGCGGATGATTGCCATAAGCAGCGGCAAGGGAGGTGTGGGAAAATCCACTGTCACCGCCAATATCGCTGTTGCCATGGCCGATGCTGGCTTGTCGGTTGGAGTGGTGGATGCCGATATCTATGGCCCGTCGATCCCTCGCATGCTGGGCATCGCGTCGGAAAAGCCCGCGATGTCGCCGGAGCAGAAGGTCATCCCGGCCGAGGCCCATGGCGTGAAGGTCATGTCCATGGCCATGCTGTCGGACGATGACAGCCCGGCGATTTTGCGCGGGCCTATGGTGACGAAATACCTGCAAATGTTCATGCGACAAGTGGAATGGGGCGCACTGGATGTGCTGCTGCTGGACCTGCCGCCGGGGACCGGCGATATCCAGCTGACTCTGGCGCAGGCTTTCCCGCTGTCGGGCGCGGTGGTTGTCAGCACGCCGCAGGACGTCAGCCTGAAAATCGCGCGGCGCGGTTTGCGGATGATGGAGCAGGTCAACGTGCCCATCCTCGGCGTGATCGAGAACATGAGCGGCTTCACCTGCCCGGATTGCGGAACGGTGACACATATCTTCCATCAAGGTGGTGGAGAGGCGATCGCGCAGGAGTTGGGTGTAGATTTCCTTGGCAAGGTGCCTCTTGACCCGACTGTGGTCGACTGCGGTGACGACGGCCGCCCACTGGTGCGCGCCGCGCCGGACAGCCCGGCGGCGGCCGCCTACCGGAGCATCGCGGCCGCATTGGCCGGGACCGGCGGTGATTTCGTGGGGATCGCGACGCCCTTTGCCTGGACACTTGCCGAAGGCGCAGGAAAGCCGTCCGCTGCATCGGTCACCGAGGGCGGCCCGGCCGACCGCCTTGCCGCACTGGACCATGCGGACGGCGCGCTCTTGCTGCGGTGGGCCGATGGCACTGAACAGCGCTTGACCGACCGCGACCTGCGCCTCGCCTGCCAATGTGCGCAATGCCGCGACGAGATGAGCGGCAAGCGACTTCTAGACCCTGAGAAGGTACCGCTGGACATCCATCTGACCCGTGTCTGGAGTGTCGGCAACTACGCGCTCGGCATGGCGTTCAGCGACGGCCATGACACCGGTATCTACACGTTCAAAGCGCTCCATGCCTTGGCCGGGACGGAGTTGGAAGATGTCTGACACTGCCACGCGCCGCCGCATCCGGGCGCAATCCTCGGCCCATGATCCCAATGCGATGGGATTTATCTTGGACGTGCCGATTCAGGATGGTGCATCCGTCCGGTTAGAGGCCAGGGACGATGCCCCGCTGGCGCGCGCGCTTTTCGCGCTGGAGAGCGTTGTTCTGGTCGAAGTGAGCGATGCAACGATTTGGGTCAAAAAGAGCGCCGATGCGGACTGGGCAACGCTGAAACCGGTTATCGCCGGGGCGATCCGGGAGGTGTTGGATGAAACGAACAAACCGCTTGGTCAGGTCGGATCGGCGGAGGCCAGCCCTGACGATAGTCTTCGGGGGGCTGTCGAGGAATTGCTGAACCAGCAGGTCAATCCGGCTGTCGCTGCTCACGGCGGTCATATATCGGTCGAAAGGGTCGAGGGGACCACCGTCTATCTGCGCATGTCCGGCGGCTGCCAAGGCTGCGCCGCATCTGCGGCCACGCTTCGCGAAGGGGTGGAACGCATGCTGCGCGCCGCCCTGCCGCAAATCGACAAGATCGTCGACGTGACAGACCATGAGGCGGGGGAAAACCCTTTCTATGCCCGGAATGATGGCCCCTCACCGGTTATGAACCGTCCGGTCCCGGACGGTGTCATCGGATGGGAGGACGGGCAGATCATCGTGGACCCCGACTATCTGGCGCCAAAACTTGGCCTGACGCCAGACACCCTGCGCGCCGGTATGAATAGGGGTGATGTGGTCGGTGTGACAGAGACCGGCGAAGGCGATGACAGTGGCAAGACCCGAATTATTCTGCGCAGCCCGACCCGCGCCTGGGCGGCAGAAATCGACGCCACCGGAGCCGCCCGCGAGATTCCGCCGCCACGTCAGGTCGGGTCGGCTTCGGCCAAGCAGAATGATCTATCGAAGCGCGTCCGCGCCCACCTGGAAGGCCTCACCGAAGACGAGGTGCCGATCACCTACGGCGCATTGGCGCGCGCGCTCGGGCTATGGACCCCGGGCTCGATTGCGAAAGTTACGCGGGCACTTGAAACCACGATGCGGGAAGACGCCACGGCGGATCGTCCCTTTATCGCCACCCGCGCCGTCAATCGCGGACGTGACAAGCTTCCCGGCAAAGGCTATTTCGATCTCGCCCGCGCACTGTCGCGGGGACCGCGACCCGGCGAAGACGAGTCGGAATTTCATGCCCAAGAGCTCCGTCGCCTGAATGAGACGATGGCCGAATAAACAACTTCTGGCGCAATCTTTCGGATTTCCAGCGTCTAATCACAGCAGACATCAGATTCAGTTTATGATTGCTTCCGGCCTGACAACAGCCATGGCATCGGACCGCGACACGTCCACATCTCTTGATGATAACTTAGGGCGTCTTCTGGACCGTATCATCGAAACACAGATCGCCTCCGTATGCGCAGCCTATCAGAAACGTATACAGCGCTTGCCGCTGGAAAAGGTTATCGCCCGGGGAAAAGTGGCGGAATGAACCACAATAAGCCCCCCTGTTTCGAGAAAATGTTTAAACACACCCTCAAGGTTCTCTCAAGCCCCTGAAAAATATGGGAAAGAGGCCACTCTACGCGGAAGTCGGCGGTCCTCAAGATCGTCTTCGCAGAGCGAATCCGATACCGTCGAAATAATGTATTTTGACCACCCAAAACCACCGTTTCTTGCAAGGTGTTAGTCGGTTAAATTGACAAAGAAGAGATTGTGGCGGAGAGACAGGGATTCGAACCCTGGAGACGGTTTCCCGCCTACACACTTTCCAGGCGTGCGCCTTCGACCACTCGGCCACCTCTCCGTGACGCCCTCTTTAACGCCGGGTGCGGGCCATGCGCAAGGGGGTTTTGCGCGGCTTTCTCAGCAATCCAGATGGATCGACACGCGCCGGTTCTGACGCCCCTTTTTCTCGACCTTGCCGATCTTCACACGCCCGATCTCGCCAGTGCGCGCCACATGGGTGCCACCACAGGGTTGCAGGTCGACCTGTCCATCGCCCTCACCAATCCCTATAAGCCGCACCTGTCCCGCGCCTCGCGGTGGTTGTACGGACATCGTCTTGATCAAACCGGGGTTGGCTTCCAGTTCCGCATCGGTGATCCAGTCTTCGATCACCGCAAGATCGCGATCAATCAACGCGTTCAATTCGGCCTCAAGCCGTTCCTTGTCATCCGGCGCCTCGGGCATATCGAAATCCAGTCGGCTTTTCTCAGGGCCGATAGCCCCACCTGTCACCGGCAAGGGAATCACGACCGACAGCAAATGCAGCGCGGTGTGCATCCGCATGTGCTTGTGCCGCCGCTCCCAATTCAGGACCTGCACGACCTCGCAGCCCACAGGGGGAAGCGCCTGCGGCTCGGCCGGTACAAGCGCGATCTCGCCTGCGTCGGTATTCACCGTGGTGGCCAGATCAAGTGACGTGCCATCCCACTCCAACCGTCCACTGTCGCCCGGTTGCCCTCCTCCTGTCGGAAAAAACAGGCACTGATCCAAGACGACCCCACCTTCAGGCGTATGCGCCACGACACGCGCCTTGGCGCGCGTCATGTAGGGATCATCGCGAAACAACATTTCGCTCATGCATCACCTCCATCACCATCGGCATCGGCGTCCGGGTCCACGTCACTGAAATCACCTTCATTGATATGCGCCGAGGCCTCGGGCGACGCGCCCTGAGGTAACAGTGCTCCGAAAGACTCGGGATTGCGCAGCCAAATATCCTGTTGCGCAAAGGGTATCTCGATTCCGTCTTCGGCAAAGCGGCGGGCGATTTCATGGTTCATGTCCGACTTGACGTTCAAAACGAAGTTCACGTCACGCAAGATGGCACGTATCTCGAAATCCATCGAACTCGCGCCAAAGCCTTGGAACACCACGTAGGGTGCCGGATTGGCCAGAACCAAGGGATGCGCCTCACCGATAGCCAAAAGGATCTCCTCGACCTTGCGGGTATCGGTTCCATAAGCCACGCCAACCGGCACGATCACCCGCCCCACGGTGTTACCACGGGTATAGTTTGTCACTGTGCCGCTGACGAAGTCGGCATTCGGCACGATAACATCAGTCCGATCGAAGGTCTCGATCCGCGTCGACCGCACCGAGATGTCCTTCACCGTCCCGTGCTGTCCGCCCACCTCGATCCAATCGCCCTCCGAGATCGGCCGTTCAATCAACAGGATGATCCCCGAGACGAAGTTCGACACGATGTTCTGAAGGCCAAAACCAATCCCCACCGACAAGGCACCGGCAACAATGGCCAGACTGCTCAGGTCAATGCCCGCGCTCGTTATGGCGATCAAGGCCGCAAGGAATATCCCGACATAGCCGACACCGGATACGATCGCATTGCGCCCGCCGGGGTCGATCTTGGTTTTCGGCAGAACGCTGTTCTTAAGCGCCCCTTGCAACAATCGCGTCACCACAAAACCGATGCCGAAAACAATCGCCAAAGTCAGGAAAATCGTCGGTGAAATCCGTGTGTCACCAATGGTGACCCCCTCCACGAACTGCGTCCACAGTTCCGTCAGGTCCGCCACGCGCGCACCCCAGATCAAGGCGAAGAATGGCATCGACAGAATAATCAACACAAAGCCGATAAGCACCGGGATCAGGGAATCTGCCGCCCCCTCACGATTGCCGCTCAACAATACGTAAAGTTCCACGACAAAGCGTTGCAGCACCAAAAGCGCCGCCAATAGCAACAGTGAAAACAGCGACGGCAGCATAAGCGACTGCGCTGCTTTGAAATAGCCAACCGCAGCCAAGGCCGGTGCCACAACCGCAAGAACAAGCAGCACGCGCGACAAGAGGCGCGCTATGCGGGCCCGAAAGGTCTCATCGCTCGGCTCCTCGGTGGAATTGAGGGCATGCTGGTACAAAAGCCGCGCCAACCGCCACAACAACAACGCCGAAGCGACCATAACAGGGAACAAAATCGCATTCGATGCGGCTTCGGCCCAGCCCATGAAACCCGCAGCTTCGCGCAAGAGCATGTAGATGACCATCACAAGGCCAAGCGTCGCCGCATACCAACGCCCGGCCGTCCGTTCATCTGAATCTAAGTTGAGCGGTGGTACCCGCAGGTCGTCTGCCGGAAAAATGCGCGTGGCCAGCCACCGGGCCAGCAGGAACACGAAACTCGCCCGCAAAAGCGCAGACAAAAGCTGATCGGTCCGCAGCCCCACAAGACCCGTCGCATAGGCGGCCTCGGTTATCGCGAAAATCCCCGCATAGGGCAAAAACAAGCTGCCAAGGGACACGAAGAACCCGGCAATCCAACGCCCCGCACCGGGTTTGTCCTTCAGAATGCGCCGTGTCAGGCGTTTGCTCCAACGCCGTCCCCGCAGAACAAGAATAACGCCCACGATCAACAACACCGCAACGGCAGGCAAATTTTCCTTAGCTTCGTCGTATTGCGTCGGGTTCGACCAAGCGGACAAGAACTCGGAATGCAGCACATGGCCACTGTTGAACAGGGCCGTAGCACCATCCGCCAGATGCACCGGGTTCACGGGCGAGGGACCGAACTCCAGCAACTCATCGGTCTGTCGGTCCCGAATGATCTGGTCAATCCCCTTGATCAATCCATCAGCACGGCTGTGGGCCAAATCGGCACGTTTCACCGGGGCCTGCAAATCGGCCAACCGCGCAGTCAAGTTTTCACGCTGTTGCGCGATATCCGCGGATTCCTGTCCGTCCTCGGGTGTCGGACCAAGCGCCTCGAGTTGATTCCGCACGGTACTGATCACCGATGACTCGGAGGTTTGCGCATTTTGAAACTGCTGCCGCCAACTGACCAGTTCCTCGCGCAGGGATTCCAGCGCTGCCGTCGAGGCCCGGCTTGTCTCAATCGCCTCCTCCGCGCGCGTCGCGACGGTGGACCACCGCTCATAGTCCGGGGTGTTCGGCGCGCCCTGTTGGGCATGAACCGCTGCAGGCCCAAAGCCGGGCAACGTCAACACACCCCCGACGACCAGTGCCAGAACAAGGCAAATCAGGCGGATGAAACGCCCCATCATTCGATAAAAACGCCAGGTATGCTGCGCGGGGCCTGATCCAACCAACTAGGCGTGGGAAGATTCTTCTCTCGCAGGAACTCCGGGTTGAAAAGCTTGGACTGATAGCGCGTGCCATAGTCGCAAAGCACGGTCACGATTGTATGACCCGGCCCCATGTCCCGCGCCATTTTCATCGCACCGGCCACATTGATACCAGAGGACGCGCCAAGGCAAAGTCCTTCTTCCTCAAGCATGTCAAAGACGATTGGAAGCGCCTCTTTATCGGTGGCTTGATAACAGTAATCAGGCTTCAGCCCTTCCAGATTCTTGGTGATCCGCACTTGGCCGATACCTTCTGCGATCGACCCGCCTTCGGCTTCAAGCTCTCCGGTGGTGTAGTAGGAATACAGCTTGGCCCCCATGGGGTCGACAAGGCCGATTTTCACCCGCTTGGATTGTAAGGCCATGGCCACGCCCGAAAGTGTCCCACCAGAACCACAGGCGCAGATGAACCCATCCACCTTGCCATCTGTCTGGTCCCAGATTTCCGGCCCGGTGCTTTCGACATGCGCCTGACGGTTGGCGACATTGTCAAATTGATTGGCCCAGATTGCGCCATTTGGTTCGGATTTAGCAAGCTCTCCTGCCAAACGCTCGGAATAACGCACAAAATTGTTCGGATTTGAATAGGGCGCTGCCGGCACCTGCACAAGGTCAGCCCCGGCAAGCCGCAGCATATCCTTCTTTTCCTGGCTTTGGGTTTCGGGGATCACGATCACAGTCTTGAACCCTAGCGACGCGCCGACAAGCGCCAGACCGATCCCGGTATTGCCCGCCGTGCCCTCCACGATCGTGCCGCCGGGCTGAAGCTCGCCACGCGCCACCGCATCGCGGATGATGAACAACGCGGCCCGATCCTTGACAGACTGACCGGGGTTCATGAACTCGCATTTGCCGTAAATGTCACAGCCGGTTTCCTCGCTTGCCCGGCGCAACCGGATCAAGGGTGTGTTTCCTACAGCTTCAGCCAGATCTTTTGAAACTTGCATGCGCCCAAGACTCCTTGCGGCAAAAATTGTGTACCAGACTTAAAACCTGTGGCCTTCGAACTCAAGCCGATGCGCGCAGGCGCGTGCGTTCTCGTTGAAGCCACAACAGGCTTAGAACCAATGGCCCGTTATCCGCCTCACCCGTCTGCAAAAGCTGCATCGCGCTGTCATATGAAATGACATGGGTTCGGATATCTTCGTCCTCACTATCCAAACCACCCAGCCCCTTTTCCATGTCAGGCAATTCACACAACCCTAGAAAGAGGTGGAAATACTCGGTTGAACATCCCGGCGTGCAGTAATGGCTACTGATATGCTCGACCCCGTGCAGCCTCACGCCCGCCTCTTCCAAGCACTCGCGCCGCGCCGTTTCGACCGGATCCTCACCAGCGTCGACGCGCCCGGCCACAGGTTCAAGCATCCAAGGTCGCACATCACCACGGCCATAAGGCCCCATCCGAAATTGCTCGACAAGAAGCACGCGGTCACGCCCCGGATCATATGGCAAGACGATCGCCGCATCCGTTGCGACGAACACCTCTCGCCGCAAGCGAGGGCTCATCAAACCATCGAATCCCGGATGCCGCAATTCGTAAGAGCGGGTCAAGAAGAAGCCCGCATGGGGCGTCTCGCGGCTCAAACACTCAACCGTGTCGATGGTCGTGCCCGAGCGCAGCCTTGCAGGAACACCACGATCCGCTGCCACGCGTGCCGATGCGCGCGCATAGACCATATGCAATCGCCCGCGCAACTCGGCGGAAGACAACCGTCCCCGATGTTCCAAAAGCTCGTCAACCGCCAAAGCCGCGATATCTTCCCATGCCATGGCCCAAGCATCGGCGCGCCACAGGTCTCCCCCCTCCACTTCAGGCGGCAAGAAGGCCTGCACCGCACGGCCCTCGACATGACAGGGCGTCATCTGCCAGTCCAAAACCTCTGACAAGAACCGCAAACGCGCCAAACCCTCGTCGTCGGCACTAACAATCCGGCCACGAACCTCACCCCCGCGCTGCTTGGTGTAGAATGGAAATATCGAGCCCTCCGAAGCCACAAGGCGCATGTCGGTCAGCCGTCCACCACGGCCCGCGCCCATTCCCAAATGGTCAATCAAGGCTGCGCACGCCCAAGGGCCACAAAGGAACAGCTCGATCATCGGCTCACTGCAACTTCTGTTCGGCCCATTCCCCGATCAAACCAAAAAGCACGCCGCC
>DATFKJ010000171.1:0-3806 GCA_035268705.1 Roseovarius sp.
ATTGCGGCAAGCCGTCCGTCGTGGTGGCCAACACGCATGGCTTTCCGGTGTGATCTGCCTTTCCTTCCGATCGGCCTGACACTGGTCTTTACCAATACCTGTCAGTCAGCCAAGCATGCCTTGCGATAAGCTCGGTTCAACGGTGCTGCCTTAGCCCAAGAAGATATATCCAGAAGCCTGGTGTAAGAGCGCCGTTCTCCACAAAGGCATTGGTCTGATCAAGGCGCCGCGGGAAGCTAACTGCTGCAGTATTAAATCTTCCTTCAATGCCATTTTGGTCAAATGGAAGCACGCCACATCTCGGTGTCGATCCGCAGAGTTACTCGAGGAGCTGGGTCCTTAAATACAGCGACCCGCTCGGGGAAGACCTCACTATGCTGCAGACAAGACTAAGGTGCCTTCACTTCCCGGAATGCTTCGGAAATGCGCAATTGTCGGGCGCCTATCGATTTCGATCTCAGCACGTTTCAATGGCCTCTGCGTTACCAACGAAGCACGCCAGCCCCTCGGGAGATCCTTGCCGCACGAAATACGGAGCGCCTTGAAACGCGCCCCGTATACTTAACCAGACATGCCAAATTTGAAGATTACAATGGGATGCAGTCATACCAGTTCGGCACGTCATCGAGCATCTCGAAATAGCTCCAGGTGTCGCGTAGTTGGTCAGACGGAATGCCAAACTCGTCCCTAGAAATCGTTAAAAGCCATCTCTGCTGAAAATGAAGCTGCGTAAGTGCAACATCGAAATCGTGCATGAGTTCTCGATACTGCGGTTCGTTTTCCTTTACCTCTTTCATCATATGCGAAAGGTTGTCTGCAATGAAATCAAGAGGAAATAGGTGGCGCTTTGCCAAGGTATCCGAAACCGTCGTGATCGGAATGTTCATCTCCCTACAAGCCTCCAATACAGCCCTCGCTTTTTCAAAAATATTGAAATCAATAGTTCTCAGATCAACTCCGGTCTCCCGAATTATGAAGTTGATTAGTTTTGGATGGTTGTTTATCTCAAATCTTTGCATTGTATTTTTCCCTTTTTTTTATATAGGGTCACATAAAGATTTATTCCATATGTGACTGAAATATTTTTGCACTAGAAAGGTTATAGAAATATAAATAAAATGCCGACTTTCTTCTTATGAGTATATTTTTCATTTCGTCTATATTTTACTCCAGAAAACACGCGCTTCCGGGACCAGCCGAGGCCTCCTCAATCTGTTACAGTTCCTCTTGGAAAACCTGCCGAAGCCGACCGTGAGTACGGCTTTACGCTCCGCAACCTTGCGCGCTGGCAAACCAACTGCAAGACGTTCAACCGTGATGGGCAGCGACCGTCTTGAGCGCCGAGAAGCCGTAGAGCGCCTCGAAACCCTTTTCGCGACCATGGCCGGACTTGCCGGTACCGCCAAAGGGCAACTCAACACCACCACCGGCACCATAGTTGTTGAGAAACACCTGCCCTGCCCTCACCTTGCGTGCGAGCCGCATCTGACGCGCGCCGTCACGGGTCCAGACGCTGGCGACAAGGCCATACTCCGTGCCATTGGCAATAGAGACCGCCTCGTCCTCCGTGTCGAATGGGATCATAACCTGCACCGGGCCAAATATCTCCTCCTGTGCCAGGGGGTGATCGGGCGACACGGGGCCAAACAGTATCGCGGGCACGTAATGCCCGCCCTCAGGCAGCTCCGAGCTTGGTGTCGCCTGCGCAATAACCAAGAGATCCCCTGCCCGTTTCAGATAGCTCTCGATGCGGTCTTTCTGTGTGGCGTTAATGAGCGGCCCGATATCCGCATCCTGCAGCGCGGCACCAATCCGCTTGGCACCGTATGCGGCGGCCATGCGAGCCGCCACTTCGTCGAATACCGTACGTTGCACGAGGATACGTGACGACGCCGAGCACGTCTGGCCCGCGTTCTGCAAGCCGGCATTGACGAGTAATGGCAAGGCCGCATCGAGGTCGGCATCAGCAAAGACGATTTGTGGTGATTTCCCGCCCAGTTCCAATGTCACCGGCACCACGTTGGCACCCGCCGCGATTTGCACGGCTGAGCCTGTGGCGACCGACCCGGTAAAACTCAGGTGCTGGATGCCAGGATGCGCCGAGAGCGCCGCTCCCGCCTCGCGGCCCAACCCCGGTACGATGTTGAGCGCGCCCGCCGGAAATCCCGCTTTTTGCGCCAGGTGAGTAAAGAGCAGTGCTGTGAGGCTGGCATCTTCTGCCGGTTTCAAAACGCAGGCATTCCCCATGGCAAGTGCCGCTCCGACCGAGCGCCCGATGATCTGCATCGGGTAATTCCAGGGCACGATATGGCCCGTCACGCCATGCGGCTCACGCAATGTATAAACGGTATAGCCGTCGAGATAGGGAATGGTGGTGCCATGCACCTTGTCCGCTGCCCCGCCATAGAATTCACAGTATCGCGCAAGCGCACGCGCATCAGCCCGCGCCTGAGTAAGCGGCTTGCCCACATCCTGCGCCTCGATCTCGGCCAAGAGATCTTCATGCTCTTCTACAAGCCGGCCAAGCCGGGTAAGACATCGCCCCCGCTCTGCTGCCGTGAAACGACCCCACTCCCCCGCAAGGGCTTCATGCGCGGCAGCAACGGCGGCATCGATATCCGCCGCCTGCCCGCGCGCGATACGCGCGATCTCTTCTCCGGTGGATGGATCCTCGACCGGCAGGGTCTCAGGGGTGGCGCGCCATACGCCTCCGATCAGGATCTGCGCCGGATCAATCGGTAGGGACAGCGACATCGGTCTTTCCTTCAGGGTAACGTTTCAAAACACTCCACGGTCAGGAGGTCTTGATCAGACGATCCACCTGAACCAGCCGCTCCAGCAAGGCGGGCATGTCACTGAGCGCCACCATGTTGGGCCCGTCAGAGGGCGCGTTGTCCGGATCGTCATGGGTCTCGATGAACAGCCCGGCACAGCCCACGGCAAGCGCTGCACGTGCCAGCGGGGCCACGAACTGTCTCTGCCCATCTGATGAGCCGCCCTTGCCGCCGGGCAATTGCACAGAATGTGTGGCGTCAAAGATCACCGGATAGCCCGTATCAGCCATGATCGGCAGCGCGCGCATATCCGAGACCAGCATGTTATAGCCAAAGCTGGCACCGCGCTCGCATAGCATGATGTTCTCATTGCCCGTGGAAGCAACTTTGGCCGCGACATTGGCCATGTCCCAAGGAGCGAGAAACTGCCCTTTCTTGATGTTGATCACGCGCCCGGTCGCCCCGGCGGCAAGCAGCAAATCTGTCTGACGGCTGAGAAAAGCGGGAATCTGCAGGACATCGCAAACCTCGGCTGCCGGAGCGCAATGGCCGGCCTCATGCACGTCGGTGAGTACCGGGCAGCCGAACTCGTCCCTAATCGCGGCCAGATATTCAAGGCCCTTATCCATTCCGAGACCGCGCTGACCGCCCAGGGAAGAGCGGTTGGCCTTGTCATAGCTGGCCTTGAACACGAAGGGAATATCAAGCCGTGCGCAGGTTTCGGCCAGGCTACCCGCAATCTTGCGGGCATGTTCCAGGCTCTCCATCTGGCACGGGCCAGAAATCAGGGCAAAGGTGCGATCATTGGCGACATCGTGTCCCCCGATGGAAACGGTCTTCGTCATGGTATGTTTGATCCTCTTTTGGTCGGCCAAGGGTTAGACAACCCCAGCGCGCAGGCAATCATGAATATGAACCAGTCCGCAAAGCTGACCGCCCTCTTCGACCACGAACAATGCACCGATCTTGTGACGATTCATAACGCCGAGCGTCTCGGACAACAACATGTCAGGCGTGGCAAATCTTGGAGCA
>DATFKJ010000172.1:0-2378 GCA_035268705.1 Roseovarius sp.
CTCCGAGATCAAGATCTCGGTGTTGATTGATCGCAAGTACATGGAATTGGCCGTGCAATCCCTGCACGACGCTTTCGAACTGGACAAGACGGCCTGAGCCCACTGCAAAACACCGACGCGGCCTAGAAAAGAGGTGCTGGCGCGCGCGTCACGCAGTGGCTTGGACCGCGCCCCGCTGCACCGTGTCCTTGGCGCATATTCGCCCTTGTGCGGCCTATCAACACGTCCTTGTCAACGCCCGCAAGGCACAACCAAGGCGTGTGCGGCACAATGTTGCGCAAACGACACTCCAATACGCAACATTGACGTTTCACAAAGAGTGTAACCTGTGGTTTAACCAAGACCGCTCAAGGTCCACCTTGGCCGCCTCGAAAGGTCCATTCACGCAATGACAGGCTCCAGCGACCATATCGAAACAGACAGCCGTCAAATGCTGTCTCGCCTGCGCGCCGTCATGGCCGAAGATGCCGCCGGTCAACAAAGGCTCGACCGCATCACACTGCTGATCGCCGAAGAAATGAAGACCGAGGTCTGCTCGATCTACCTTTTCCGCGATGAAGATACGCTCGAACTTTGTGCCACCGAAGGTCTGAACCCAGACGCTGTACATGAAACCCGCATGAAGCTTGGCGAAGGGCTTGTGGGCCGGGTTGCGCGCACCGGAACGATCGTCAACACCGATGACGCCCCCGGTGCCAAAGGGTTCCGCTTCATGCCCGAAACCGGCGAAGAAGCCTATTCCGCTTTCCTTGGCGTGCCAATTCAGCGTCTTGGCGAGATGCTGGGCGTATTGGTGGTACAATCCAAGGATTCGCGCGTCTTCTCCGAAGAGGAACTGTATGCCGTCGAAGTGGTCGCCATGGTCATCGCCGAGATGGCCGAACTCGGTGCTTTCGTGGGCGAAGGTGCGGCGATGTCCGCCCGTCACCAACAAGCGGTCTTGTTCCGTGGAACCTCGGCTCAGGAAGGGGCCGCGCAAGGCCATGTTTGGCTGCACGAACCACGTGTGGTGGTGACCAATCCGATTGCCGAGGATCCACACCGCGAAATGCAACGGCTCAACGAGGCCGTGGAAGATCTGCGGGTCGGTGTCGACCGCATGCTCACGACGGCCCAAACCGGCGACAAAGACCAACTGCAGGTCTTGGAAGCCTATCGGATGTTCGCCAACTCCAAGGGTTGGATGCGCCGGATGGAAGAAGACATCAGTCGCGGCCTCTCTGCCGAGGCTGCCGTGGAAAAGGAACAATCCACCGCCCGCGCCCGCATGGGGCAAGTCACCGATGCCTACCTGCGCGACCGGCTGCACGATCTTGACGACCTGTCCAATCGCCTGCTGCGCATCCTGACTGGCCAAGGCAACGAAACCGGCGCGGAAATGCCGGCCAATCCAATTCTGATTGCCCGCAACATCGGCCCTGCCGAGTTACTGGACTACGGTCGCAACCTGAAGGGCATCGTACTCGAGGAAGGCTCTGTCGGCTCACATGCGGCCATCGTGGCGCGCGCTTTGGCGATCCCGCTGGTCATCCACGCAAGCCGCATCACCAACGAGGCGCTGAACGGCGACCCTATCCTTGTCGATGGCGAGCAAGGAATCGTTCACCTGCGCCCTGACGACACCGTGGTCGCAGCCTTCCGCGACAAGATGGCGATGCAGGCCAAGGCGCAGGAACGCTATGCCTCGATCCGCGGAAAGCCCGCGGAAACCCTTTGCGGCCAACGCATCGCATTGCATATGAACGCAGGCCTGATGGCCGATCTGCCAAGTCTGGAAAGTTCCGGTGCCGAGGGCGTCGGCCTGTTTCGGACCGAGTTGCAATTCCTCATTCGCAACCACATGCCCAAGCGCGCCGAATTGAGTGAGCTTTACTCGCGCGTCATGGATGCCGCCAAGGGCAAGCGCGTGGTCTTTCGCACGCTCGATATCGGCTCCGACAAGGTGCTGCCCTACATGAAGGCCGTGGATGAACCAAACCCGGCGCTTGGCTGGCGCGCGGTACGCGTGGCGCTTGATAAACCCGGCGTGATGCGGATGCAGCTTCAGGCGCTCGTCCGGGCCGCCGCCGGACGGCCATTGACGGTCATGTTTCCCTTCATCGCGCAGCGCGAGGAGTATTTCGCCGCCCGTGCCGAAATGGACAAGGCGCTTGAACGCGAGCGCATCCTCGGCCACCCCCTGCCCGAAAGCCTTGAGGTTGGCGCGATGTTGGAAACCCCCTCGCTGGCCTATGCCACGAACAGTTTCTTCGAGGCCGTGGATTTCCTGTCGGTCGGGGGCAATGATCTCAAGCAATTCTTCTTTGCCGCTGACCGTGAGAATGAACTGGTCCGCAAGCGTTATGATACGCTCAATGTGTCCTTCCTCAGTTTCATCG
>DATFKJ010000173.1:0-5703 GCA_035268705.1 Roseovarius sp.
ATCTGACGCGCTCGGCCATCTATGTTATGCGTAATCCGCTGGATGTTGTGTTGAGTTATGCACGCCATTACGGTCAGACCAATGAAGATGCCGCCGAGGCGCTGTGTCGCTCGGAAAACGGCATCAGCTCGACCGACGGGCATGTGCCGCAATTTCTTGGGTCGTGGCAGGAACACGTGGACAGCTGGACCGGCTTTGCACCTTATCCCACGTTGGTTTTAAAATACGAAGACATGCTGTCCGATCCCGAAGAGTCGTTCGGCAAGGTCATTAGACATTTCGGGATGGAGCCGGACAAAGAGCGGCTAAAGAAAGCCATTCGGCATGCCAGTTTCAAAGAACTTCAAAAACAGGAAAGCGAGTCGGGCTTCGTGGAGCGTCCGCCCAATAGCGAAGCCTTTTTCACCAAAGGTGAAAGCGGGCAGTGGAAGGACGACCTTGCGCCGGAACTGGTAAAGAAGATCCGGCAAGTGAACAAACGGGCCATGAAGAAATACGGGTATTGGAATGAATGATCTGCATCGCATTATCTGGCTGGCAAGCTATCCGAAATCCGGCAATACGTGGATGCGCACACTGCTGGCGCATTATTTCATGCCCAAAGGGTCGGTTGATCTCAATCGCCTGAATGAATTTACCTTGGGCGACGTTCGTCGTGATTTTTATATGCGCGCGTCACGTGGCAAGTTCCATGGCGAAGACCTTGACGATTGGCTCAAGTACCGGATTCCGGCCTTGCGTTTGATGGCCGCGTCGAAAAACGGCCACCATTTCGTGAAAACGCACTGTGCCCCAATCGTCTTGCAAGAGATCGAATTGCTCCCCTCCGAGGTGACGGCGGCGGGCATTTACATCATGCGAAACCCCTTTGATGTGGCACCGAGTTTCGCCCGCCACATGAGTTGCGACATCGACGAGGCAATCGAACGGATGTTGAACCCGAGCAATGTCATGCATTCCACCAAGGGCATGTTCGAGGCCATTGGCGCGTGGGGGGACCATGTGAATTCTTGGACCACCGTTACCGGCTTGTCATCGCACATCATCCGCTACGAGGATATGCTGGCCAAGACCGGGCCGACCGTTCGCCAGCTTTTGGAGAAATTCCTGAAGGTCAAAGTGGATAAGCCCAAACTTGCCCATGCCATCAAGGCGACCAGCTTTGAGTCCCTGAAAAAACAGGAAGAGGAGCATGGTTTCCGTGAGCGCCCCGAGGGGATGAAAAGTTTCTTCGCCAAGGGCAAGGCCGGTGGCTGGAAAGAGGAACTGACGCCTGAGCAGGTGGGCACCCTGCGGGAGGCGTTTTTGCCGACGCTGGAAAAATGGTATCCTGAGATGCTCAAGGAAACGGCGGAATTTGCCGAGGGCAAGACAACGCGTTAAGCTGCCAGTCATAAACGTCGCGGGCTTGGGACAGCGCAACAGCCATTGACGAAAGATTGACCATGAGGACATTCACCATCGCAAGCGGCGTTCTGGCCTTGGGGCTGGCGGCCTGTGCCACCGTGCAACCGGCCGGAATGACCACGCTGGGGCCAAACCCGGTGCTGGGTGGGGGCACCTACAGCTCGGGCGGCGGATTGACCCTTGCCGTCGAAAGCCGGGAGCAGGCGGGGCGCACCCTTATCTGTGGGGTCTGGGCGCAAAGCCGTCAGCAAGCGGTCATGACACGCGGTGTCGCGCGCAAGGTTCTTGGCACCGGCAGCGTCTATATTGGCGATGAAGCCGCCGTGCGCGGCCTGACGTTCCTGCGCGAAGTGGCACCTGCGGCGGAATATGGCGGGCTGGACGCGCCTTGCGTGTTGAGCGAAAGACCATGGCGGCCCGGCGACGATGAACGCCGCCCCGTGATCCGTATCCCACGCCAGATCGTGGCGGAGCAACGGGACGCAGATGGCGGGATCGGAACGGGTTTTGCCATCAGGTTCCGGCAAACGGGGCCGGGGGCCGGGATTTAAAGCCTCGTCAGAACCTCGACCGCCTCGGCGATCGGATAGTGATGATTGCCAATGAAAAGGCCGTTTGCGTCGATGTAATCAGCGTTCGGCAGGTCACCGTGGATATCATGCGGGAAGAAACGCATGACTTCGCTGCGGGCGAAGTTTCCGGCTACGATGGGGCGACATTCGAAGCCTTTTTCGAGCAGCTTTGCTACGAAATCCGGGCGCGTGATCCCGGCGTCGGGGCGCAGAACCAGCGAAAAGCCGAACCAGCTTGATTGGCCGATTTCCTGTTGGATGGTGAACAGGTGGTGATTGGATAGCCGCTCTTGCACCAGCGCGCCATTGGCGCGGCGGCCTTCGATCAAACCCGGCAGTTTGCGGATTTGTTCGCGCCCCAAGGCGCCCGACATTTCAAGCGGACGCAGGTTGTAGCCGGGAAGCACGAAGCGGAAGCTTTCGTAAAACGGGTCGTCGCTTTTGGTGCCAGTGACGCGGTTTTCCTTTGGCAAATTGCGCGTCCAGCCATGGGCGCGCAGGGAAAGCATGACGTGGTAAAGCTCCTCGTCGTCGGTCACCACCATGCCACCTTCCATGGTGGAAATATGGTGTGAAAAGAACGACGAATAACTGCCCATGACCCCGAATGTGCCCGCCTGTTTGCCGTCGAAAGTGGCGCCCATGGATTCGCAGTTGTCTTCGATCACCACGATATCACGGCCTGCGATGATCTCGTTTATCGCATTGAATTCATTGGGGTTTCCAAGAAGGTTTACCACCATGATCGCGCGTGTCTTGTCCGTCACCGCATCGCGCAGCGCATCCAGGTCATAGTTGAGCGTGCCGGCGTCGATATCGACGAATTTCATCCGCAACCCATATTGGCCCAGCGGGTAATAGGTGGTGGACCAGCTGACCGCTGGAACGATCACCTCGTCGCCCGGTTGCAATTTCAGCTTGTCGTTCTGGGTGTAGAACAGGGCCGCCGTCATCAACAGGTTGGCGGAACTTCCCGAATTCACCATGACGGCAAAGCGAGTGCCGAAATGGGCGGCGAATTCTTCCTCATAGGCTTTCACCTCAGGGCCCATCGAAAACATATCGGAGGCAATCACCCTGTTGAGGGCGTCATATTCCGCCTGATCCCAGGTCGTGGTGGCAAGGGGGTACTTGGCGCTCATGTGCTTGGCTGCTCCAGATAATGCTGATAGGTGCGGGCGATGCCGTCGCGCAGGCTTGTGGGCGCTTTCCAGCCCCATGCTTTTTGCCGCTCCACCGAACACAGCTTTTGCTTCATGCCGGTGGGTTTGCTCAGGTCATGGGTGAACGCGCCGTCCCAGCCGATGACATCGGCGACGGTGGCGTAATAATCATTGATCGTATGGTCATGGCCTAGGCCGACGTTCATGGCATCGGGCAGGCCCGCCATGTCGTCGCAAGCGGTCCAGACCGCATCGGCCAGATCACCAGCGAACATGAACTCGCGCCGGGCGGTGCCATCGCCCCAGATTTCGACGCTCTCGGCGTTGGTTTCACGGGCCTGATGGACCTTGTGGATGATCGCCGGTACAAGGTGCGATCGTTGTGGGTCGAAACTGTCGTAAAGGCCGTAAAGATTGCAGGGAATCAAGGTCTTGAACTCTGCGCCTTCATCCTCGCGGCGGATGTATTCGCACAGGCGCATGGCCATGATTTTGGCCAGCGCGTAGCCTTCGTTGGTGGGCTCCAAGGGCGCGGTCAGGATCATCTCCTCACGCAGGGGGTTTTCCGCCTCGCGCGGGTACATGCAGGTCGAGGCAAGGTTGAGCAAGTTACGTACGCCGCCGCGCCATGCCCCCATGATCACGTTGCGCCCGATCATGGTGTTGTCGTCAAGAAAGGCCACAGGGTTCGCCATGTTGGCATGGATGCCGCCGACGCGGCCTGCGGCATGGATCACCAGATCGGGCTTGGCCTGCGCGATATAGTCGGCCACGGCCCCTGGTTCGGTCAGGTCCAATTCAGCGCGGGTGGGGGCCAAAACCTCCCACCGCGCGGCTGTGGGGTGGGCGCGGATATTGCGCCCGACCATGCCGCCGCCGCCGGTCAGAAGGAGACGCGGCTTGTCGTTCATCTGTTGCCATCCTCGCGGGACATCGGCGCACCGTGGCCGTGATCCATCAGGATGCGGGCGCGTTGCGCCGCGCGCAGGTCTTCGGCCACCATCTCGGCGCACATCTCGCGGGCGGTGATCTCGGGTTCCCAGCCCAGTTCGCTCTTGGCCTTGGCCGGGTCACCCAACAGGGTTTCCACCTCGGCAGGGCGGAAATAGCGCGGGTCGATGCGCATCACCACGTCGCCGGGTTTGAGGCCGGGGGCCATATTGCCGGTAACGGCCTCTACCCTGGCCACTTCGTCGGTGCCGGTCCCTTCAAATTTCAATGTGATTCCAAGCTCTTGCGCCGACCATGTGATGAATTCGCGTACCGAGTACTGCTTGCCGGTGGCGATGACGAAATCATCGGGCTTGTCCTGTTGCAGCATCATCCATTGCATGCGGACGTAATCCTTTGCGTGGCCCCAATCGCGCAGCGCGTCGATGTTGCCCATGTAAAGGCAAGGCTCCAGCCCTTGGGCGATATTGGCCATGCCGCGGGTGATCTTGCGGGTCACGAAGGTCTCGCCGCGCCGCGGGCTTTCGTGGTTAAAGAGGATCCCGTTGCAGGCATACATGCCGTAAGCCTCGCGGTAGTTCACGGTGATCCAATAAGCGTACATCTTGGCCACCGCGTAGGGGCTGCGGGGGTGGAAGGGAGTGGTTTCGGTTTGCGGCGTTTCCTGCACCAAGCCATACAGCTCCGAGGTAGAGGCCTGATAGAATTTACAGGTTTTCTCCATGCCTAGAAACCGGATCGCCTCCAAAAGGCGCAGGGCGCCGATCGCGTCGACATCTGCGGTGTATTCGGGCGACTCGAAGCTGACGGCGACATGGCTTTGCGCGGCGAGGTTATAAACCTCGTCTGGGCGCACCTCGGACAGGATGCGAGTCAGGTTGGAACTATCGGTCAGGTCGCCGTAATGCAGCTTGAGCCGGGCGTGTTCGACGTGCGGATCTTCGAAAATGTGGTCAATTCTTTGCGTGTTGAACAGCGAGGCGCGGCGCTTGATGCCATGGACCTCGTATCCTTTTTCCAAAAGAAATTCGGCGAGGTAAGAGCCGTCTTGACCTGTGATTCCGGTAATAAGGGCGGTTTTCGTCATGCTATCGTCCGGTGTTGCGGCCGGGCCTTGCCCGGGCAGGGTGCTTGTGCCGTGATACGCTGAACATTGCATCGGTGGCAACCGTATGACGGCGCGCGACCACCATCAAATGCAAGGCATTGCGAGAATCGCCCGTCTGTATCACGTCGGTAAAACGTCGGTATGGTGTCGGTCTTACCGGGCGCGATTGCGGTTGTGGTGGCAAGAATGCGAACCATTGAGGCACCTTTCCGGGCGCAGAGGTTCCAGTGGCCGTTTAGGGCCGTCCTTGATGCCGGTGGATGCAATCGTGAGTAATTGTAACGCCTGATTTGAATTGGCCGGAATGCCGCCTTCTGATCGGGCGACCTGTCGCCCCTGTATCTTCACCGAGAAGTTTCGGCGCGCGCCTTGGGGCGGCTTGGGGAAGGGGCCTGCGCCGCGCACCAATCGGAGTGCGGCCTGATCGAGGGCGGAGGAGCCCGAACTGCGGGCCAACGATACAGCAGCGAGGCCCCCGTTTGCGCTGATGCTGAAGGCGACG
>DATFKJ010000174.1:0-26050 GCA_035268705.1 Roseovarius sp.
GCGCCTTGCTCGCCGCCAGAGACGCCCATGCCGACGAAATGGATATCGTGCTTGGCCAAAACCGCCGTGCGCCGTCGGGTGTCGTGGAAATCCGCGTTGCCCCCATCAATGATTGTATCGCCGGGCTGCAACAAAGGTTTCACCGCCTCGATCATGGCATCCATCGGAGCACCGGATGGAATCATGAAGAGGATGACGCGTGGCGTGACCACCCCCCCGATAAACCCTTCAAGCGTGTCATGCGGATGCAACTTCGAGGAAAGCGCCCCCGCCTCATCAATAAAGGGGGCGATCCACTCGACCTCGCGGTTGGCGACCGCCACGTCGAACCCGCTTTCGGCCATGTTCTGCGCCAATGCGCTGCCCATGGTGCCAAGCCCGTAAACCCCGATTTGTGCTTTTGGCATATCAGCCCCTGTTAGCGATCACAGACTCCAGCCTAATGGAATGGCCTGCGGGCGCAAGCCATCCGATCGCGCCAGATCAGTGGCCAAGGCACCAACGCATGATGGCCTTTTGTGCATGCAGGCGGTTCTCGGCCTCATCGAAGATGACCGAATGCGGGCCGTCCATCACCACGCTTGTCGCCTCGTCCTCGCGATGTGCGGGTAGGCAATGCATGAACAAGGCATCCGGTTTGGCCGCAGCCATGAGGCGCTCATCCACTTGATAAGGGCGCAGCATGTTGTGCCGCCGCTCCTTGGTGGATTGGCTGTCATGCATACTGACCCAGGTGTCGGTCACGATAAGGTCGGCCCCCTCCACCGCTTTTATTGGGTCGCGCTCGATCTGGATACTGCTGCCCTTGTTGCGGGCCAGCCCCATGAACTCTTCTTCAGGGTCAAGTTGCGCGGGGCCGGTGAACGTCAGGTCAAACCCGAATTGCCCCGCCGCATGCAGGAATGATGAACACACGTTGTTGCCGTCACCCGACCAAACCACCTTTTTCCCGGCAATCGGGCCACGGTGCTCTTCGTAAGTCATGACATCGGCCATGATCTGACAAGGATGGGTGCGGTCGGTCAGGCCATTGATCACCGGCACGTCCGCATATTCCGCCATTTCAAGCAGAACGGATTCATCGAAGGTGCGGATCATGATCAGATCGACGTAGCGCGATAGAACCCGCGCGGTATCGGCGATGGTTTCGCCATGTCCCAACTGCATGTCGGCCCCTGACAGCACCATGGTCTGCCCGCCCATCTGCCGAACGCCCACGTCAAACGAAACACGGGTCCGGGTCGAGGGCTTTTCGAAGATCAACGCAACCATGTGACCAGCCAGCGGCTGTTCGTCATCCGTTGTGCCGCGTGGACGACCCGCGCGTGCATCCTTCATGGCACGGGCATTGTCGATCATGTGCCGCAGGTCGGCTGTTGCGGTCTTATGGATATCAAGAAAATGGTTCATCTGATTATCTTTCGGTTCAAGGCGCTGATCGCGTCAGGCCTTTTGCATCGCGTGTTCAACTTGGGTGGCGGCGGCATCAAGACGGCGAAGGGCCTCTTGAATGTCATCGTCCGAGATATTCAGCGCCGGAAGCAGGCGAACGACATTATCGGCGGCCGGCACCGTGGTCACCTGCGCGTCATACCCCGCAGCAACCACATCTGTATTCGCCGCCTTGCATATCAGCCCCAGCATAAGGCCCTGCCCACGCACACCCTCAAACACATCCGGATGCGCGGCCACCAGCCCTTCAAGCCCTTGGCGCAATTGGCCCGATTTACGGTTCACATCCGCAAGGAAATCCGCATCAGCCACGATTTCCATCACCTTCGCGCCCACGGCACAGGCCAAGGGGTTGCCGCCATAGGTCGACCCATGCGTGCCTGCCGTCATACCGCTGGCCGCCGCTTCGCTGGCCAGCACAGCACCCAGAGGAAAGCCGCCGCCAATACCCTTGGCCACCATCATGATGTCCGGCTCCACCCCGGCCCATTCATGGGCAAACAGCTTCCCTGTCCGGCCCATGCCGCATTGCACTTCGTCCAAAATCAACAGAATGCCATGCTCATCACACAGATCACGCAGCCCCTTCAGGCATTGATCGGGCAGCGGGCGGATACCACCCTCGCCCTGCACAGGCTCGATCAGGATGGCGGCGGTATTGTCGTTGATCGCGGCGTTCAGGCCCTCGTGATCACCCCATGCCACATGCCGGAACCCGGGCAAAAGCGGCCCAAAGCCCTTGGTCATCTTCTCAGATCCCGCAGCCGCAATCGCCGCATGCGACCGGCCATGGAACGAGCCGTCAAAGGCGATGATCTCGACCCGCTCGGGCTGACCTTTGTCATGGAAATACTTTCGTGCCATTTTCACCGCCAACTCGCAGGACTCCGTCCCGGAATTGGTGAAAAACACCGTATCGGCAAACGTCGCATCGACCAGCTTATCGGCAAGCGCCTGTTGCTGCGGAATGTCGTAAAGGTTCGAGGTATGCCACAGCTTGCCCGCCTGTTCGGTCAAGGCCTCTACAAGGTCAGGGTTGGCATGCCCCAAGGCATTCACCGCGATCCCGGCGCCCAGATCCAGAAATCGGCGCCCGTCATCCTCGATCAGCCAGCTACCCTCACCTTTGACGAAGGTTAAAGGCGCACGGTTATAGGTCGGAAGGACAGACGGGATCATGGATGTATCCTTTGTTCAAGAAGCCCTCTAGGTGCCGCATGGCACAGGCTAAGTCAATCATTGGGGGTTCGGTGGCGCGGCATGCGCCAAGGATCAAAGGCGAAGGGACGTCAGGCGCGGAGGCGTCGGCGTCGGGTCTCGATGTATGTCAAGCATTTGATCATGGCGGCGGTGTAGCGCGATCCTTGCCGCAAGGGAAGGCATTTTTGAATGCCCCACTTTGGACTTGTCCAAACCCGCGAAAAAGATCACTCCATGCCCATGTTCACGCCCCAAGCCCAGAACCCCGCCCTTGCCGCCGGCCTCACCGTGCTGGCCGCGGCCTTCGCGGCGGGCACGACCCTGCTTGCCAAGGCTTTGGGAACTGGCGTGCTTGGCCCGGAAATGCACGCCCTGCAAATCAGCTTCGGGCGCTTTCTTTTCGCCTTGATAACGATCTCTTGCGCGGTGGCCGTCCTGCGCCCCAAGTTCACCCGCCCGCACATTCGCCTGCACGTCGGGCGCTCGGCGCTAGGCTGGGGCGGGGTGACGCTGATGTTCGCGGCGGCGGCCTTTATTCCGCTGTCCGACGCCACGGCCATCAGCTTTCTCAACCCGGTGTTCGGCATGCTTCTGGCCATCCCTCTCTTGGGCGAAAAGGTCGGCCCGGTAAGGTGGAGCGCCGCCGTCATCGCCCTTGCCGGGGCCGCGATCCTGACCCGCCCGGGTGGCGAGGCGATTGAACTGGGCGCGGTATTGGCCTTGTGTTCCGCGCTCTGCCTCGGCGCCGAGCTTATCTTGATCAAACGCCTCTCAGGCCGCGAAGCCCCCATTCAAATCCTATTCATAAACAACGCCATCGGCCTTTGCATCGCGGGCGTGGCAGCCAGCTTTGTCTGGCAGGCCCCGACCCCGGCGCAATGGGCGGCCCTTGCCGGCATCGGCGTGCTCATGGCTGGGGCGCAGGCCTGTTTCGTCAACGCCATGGCCCGCGCCGACGCCAGCTTTGTCGCCCCCTTCTTCTATGCCGCCCTTGTCTTTGCCGCGCTCTATGACGCCGCCGTTTTCAAGGTACTGCCCGATGGTATCTCCATCCTCGGGGCCTGCATCATCCTTACCGGCGCGGGCCTGCTGGCATGGCGCGAGGGGCGCGTGCGTGCGCCTTTCCCCGCCCCGCGCAAGTGACGCAACGCCAGCTTTGACAAACACAGCCCGGATTTGGCTTAATCCCCACCCAAGGGAGGAGCCATGCCGCTCAACGTTCTTTTGCCAATGGTGGTCTTTGGCATCGTGGGGATCGCGGTGCTCTTGCACTATATGGGATGGTCAAAACCCGCCACCTTGGCCGATGAATCCGCCGCCCGAAAAGCATGGCTAGAAGAATTCCCCGACGACCCGCCCAAGCGCGTGGTGCTGAGCCATGATCACCACGCCGCCTTGATCGACACCGAAAAGGGCCATGGCGTGGTCTGGCCCATGGGGGCCGATACCACCGCGCGCTACCTGACCGATGCCAAGATCACTCGCACCACCAAGGGCCTGCGCATCGACCTGCCCGATTACACCGCACCGCGCATCCACCTGACCTTGGACACAGACGAGGCCAACCAATGGCCCGACCTGATGGAGCATTCCGCATGACCGACCAGATCACCTTTCCCGATGTCGTAAGCTGGGCCGTGCCCTTCTTCATCGCCGCCATCCTGATCGAGGTCCTTTGGATCGCCATGAAAGGCAAAGGCGGGCGCTATGAAACGCGTGACGCGGTGACCTCGCTGATCATGGGCGCGGGGAACGTGGCCTCGGGTATCCTTCTGGGCTTTGTGGCCTTTGGATTCTTCATGGTTCTATGGGCGCTTACCCCGCTCGACCTCGGCACCTCGTGGTGGGTGATCGCGCTGTGTTTCGTACTGGACGACCTGCGCTATTACTGGGTCCACCGCTTCGGGCACCGGATCAGATGGGTCTGGGCCAGCCACGTCAATCATCACTCCAGCCAGCACTACAACCTCACAACCGCCCTGCGCCAGACATGGACAGGCACCTTCACCTTCATGATGATCATAAGGAGCCCCTTGATTTTGCTGGGCTTTCACCCGGCCATTGTGCTGTTCTGCGGCGGTCTGAACCTGATTTACCAGTTCTGGATTCACACCGAGGCCATCGGCAAAATGCCACGCTGGTTCGAGGCGGTGATGAACACCCCCTCGCACCACCGGGTCCATCACGGGCGCAATGCCCGCTACCTGGATGCCAACTATGCCGGGGTTTTCATCGTGTGGGATAAACTGTTCGGGACCTATGTCCCTGAACTGGAAGAAGAAAAACCGGACTACGGCTTGGTCCACAACCTTGGCACCTTCAACCCGATCCGCGTGGCCTTTCACGAATGGATCGGCATTTTCAAGGACGCCACGCAACCCGGCATTACATGGCGCGACCGCCTGAACTATTGCATCATGCCCCCGGGGTGGAGCCACGACGGAAGCCGCGATACCAGCGAAGAGATCAAGCGCAAGTATCTCGCCCACAACCCCGAAAAGCGCGGTTCACCGGGGTTTTGACAAAACACCACCCCACAACAGATGCACCGCATGACCGGGCTTGACCCGAACGGCGACCTGTGGCCGCATGGCCGCCACGTTCCAACCTCAAGGAGTCCGCCATGCCTGCCCCCGGTGAAAACCTGCGCATCAACCCTGAGCGGCTTTGGGACAGCCTGATGGAGATGGCCAAGATCGGCCCCGGCGTGGCAGGCGGCAACAACCGCCAGACCCTCACCGACGAAGATGCCCAAGGCCGCGCCCTGTTCCAAAGCTGGTGCGAGGCGGCCGGCGCCAGCATGGGGTTGGACCAATTGGGCAATATGTTCGCCCGCCGCGAAGGCACCGACCCCGACGCCCTGCCGGTCTATGTCGGCTCGCACCTCGACACCCAACCGACGGGCGGCAGATTTGATGGCATCCTTGGCGTGCTGGCGGGCCTTGAAATCCTGCGCACCCTCAATGACCTGGATATTCGCACCAAACGGCCCATCGTGGTGGTCAACTGGACCAACGAGGAAGGCGCGCGGTTTGCCCCGGCGATGCTGGCCTCCGGCGTCTTTGCCGGGCTGCACGCTCAAGACTGGGCCGAAGACCGGGTGGATGCCGAGGGCAAGCGCTTCGGCGATGAGTTGGACCGCATCGGATGGCGCGGCGACGAAGCCGTCGGCGCGCGCAAGATGCACGCCTTTTTCGAACTGCACATCGAACAAGGCCCGCTCCTTGAGGCCGAAGGCGTCGATATCGGCGTGGTCACCCACGGCCAGGGCCTCCGCTGGACGGAAGTGACCCTGACCGGCAAGGACAGCCACACAGGCACCACGCCCATGCCCCTGCGCCACGATTCGGGGCTGGCCATGGCGCGGGTGATCGACCGGGTGGAACGCATCGCGCTGGACAATGCCCCCCGCGCCGTGGGGTCGGTCGGCCATATCGAGATCACGCCCAATTCGCGCAACGTGATCCCCGGCAAGGCGGTCTTTACCGTCGATCAACGCTCTCCCGATCTGGAGGTTCTGGAGGCGATGGTGGCGCGGATGAAAACCGAAGCCACCGAGATTTGCGAGGCGATGGACGTGGATATCGCGTTCACGACAGTGGGCGGCTTTGATCCGGTCACCTTTGACCCGGGATGCGTTGCGGCCCTGCGCGCGGCGACCGAGCGATTGGGATACAGTCACCGCGATATCATCTCGGGCGCAGGCCATGATGCCTGCTGGATCAACCGCGTGGCGCCAACGGCCATGGTCATGTGTCCCTGCGTGGGCGGGTTGTCTCATAATGAAGCCGAGGAGATCACCCGCGATTGGGCGCGTGCCGGGGCCGAGGTCTTGATGCATGCCGTGGCCGAAACAGCAGGTATCGAGGGCTGAGGTCAAGACACGCAAGGCCGCCACATTCTCGCCACAATAGCCGGTGTTGCGACGGATCAAGCCCGCTCCACTAGATATTGACAACCAGCAGCGCGCTTATCAAGAATTTCCAGTTAAATGAGTACTTTAAACAATTTCGCGGCTATGCTACTCTCTTCGTAATAATTTTAAGCCAGTCGGATAACCGGCGGCGAACGAGGCAGAAAAAGAGTAGTTCCATGAAGGCTCGGAGCAGTCAGCCGATCCGTTGGGGTCTGGTGGCCCTGGCGACGATCTGGATGTTGATCATCGTCCCATTGAGTGCAGTAGCGGCGCCTTACGCCGCCTTGGTGATGGATGCGCGCAGCGGCGAGGTCCTGCACTCGCGCAACGCCGACACGCGATTGCACCCCGCATCCCTGACCAAGATGATGACGCTCTATGTCGCCTTCGAGGCCGTGGAGAACGGCGAGATCGGCCTCGACACACCCGTCCGCATCTCCAATCACGCCGCCAGCGAACCGCCCAGCAAACTGGGCCTTCGGGCGGGTCAAACCATTCGATTTCGCTATTTGTTGCGCGCGGCTGCGGTGAAATCGGCGAATGCTGCGGCGACGGCCATCGGCGAAGCGATCGAAGGCTCGGAAGCCAAGTTCGCCCGCCGCATGAACCGCACCGCCAAGGCCCTGGGCATGACGCGCACCACCTTCAAGAACGCGCACGGCCTGACCGAAAGCGGCCACCTGTCGACCGCGCGGGACATGACCCTTCTGGGGCGCCACGTGTTCTACGACTATCCCGAATACTACAATCTTTTCTCGCGGATTTCGGCCAATGCCGGGGTGAAAAAGGTCTATCACACCAACCGCCGCCTCCTGCGCAACTATCGCGGCGCCGACGGGATCAAGACCGGCTACACCCGCGCCGCCGGCTTCAACCTGACCGCCAGCGCCGAACGCGGCGGTGAGCGTATTATCACCACGGTGTTTGGCGGGCGATCCACGTCGACCCGCAACGCCAAGGTGGCCGAATTGCTGGACCTCGGCTTTCGCCGCGCGCCCAGCCGCGTGGCCCTGCACAAACCCCGCCGCCCGGCCTACATGGGCAAGGTCGGTGGTGGCACCCCCGGCGGCTTTGGTAAAAAGGTCCGCCTTGTCGCAGCCGCCGCCGTCAAGAAAAGCCTCCGGCCACAGGCCCGCCCGGTGCCGGAAACCGCCCCTGCGGTGATCGCCGCCAAGGACGATATCGAAAAGGCCATCAAAGCCGCACAGACCGCCGATGTGGCCGCCGTTCTGCAAGAGGCCCAAAAGGTGGAAACCGCAGACCTGCCCAAGGTGAACCCCGAAGCGCGCCCAAAGGATCTCGTGCTGGCCAGCGTACAAGAGCCAGCCGAAGACCCTGTGCAAGAGGTCGTCACCCGCATCTCCACCTCGGGCGGGCGCAACTGGGGCATCAACGTAGGTCGCTATCCCAGCCAATACAAAGCACGCAAAGTACTGTTGAAAACAGCCCTGAACGAGATGAGCACGCTGGACGGATCGTTGCGCAAGGTGGTCAAACGGCGTTCGGGGTTCGATGCGAACTTCATGGGGTTGAGCCGCGAAACCGCCGATCTGGCCTGCCGCCGCTTGCAGGCCAAGCAAGTCACCTGCTTCATGATCGAACCCGGCGGCGGCGCCTGAGGCGGACGAGGCACTTCAGGGGGCTTTGCCCCCTCGGCCTACGGCCTCACCCCCAGGATATTTATAAACAGAAGAAGTAAGGGATCCTTAACCCTGGCTCGATATTCTTGGTTTGCGGCACAGGCAGGGATGCCGATGGCCGTAACAGGAGAAGACCATTATTGGTCTCGGGCGCGGGGTTGCGAACTCCGCGTCTTCTTCTGTTCAAAAATATCCCGGGGGAGTCGCCCAAAGGGCGACGGGGGCAGCGCCCCCGCTTACACAGGCCAATGGTCAGCGCTTGGGATGGTCATCATATTCATCGCTGAGAATGCGGCGAGCGTCGCCCTCGGGGTCATCGTACTGGTTGCTTTTGACCGTGTAGATGAAAAAGACAAGGCCCAAGCCCCCCAGAAACAGCGATATCGGAATGAGATAGGCAAGTATGGTCATCGTGTCACCTCAGGCGCAGCGCATTGAGTGACACGGTAATCGAACTGGCCGACATGGCCAAGGCCGCGATCAGTGGTGAGCATAGCCCCGCCACCGCCAAAGGCACGGCGATCACGTTGTAAACCGTCGCAATACGGAAGTTCTCTCGGATCCGCCGGGTAGCAGCGCGCGCCGTGTCACAGGCCGCCGCAATCGGCGAGAGATCGCCCCCCAAAAGCACGATATCTGAGGCCACCCGCGCCGCATCCAGCGCCGTGGCCGGCGAGATCGAGACATGCGCGGCGGCCAGTGCGGCGGTGTCATTCAACCCATCGCCCACCATCAGGACATGCTTGCCCTCGTCACTCATGGCCTGAATACGGCCCGCCTTGTCGGCGGGCAGGGCCTCGGCCATCCAATGGGTGATGCCAAGGCGCGTTGCCAAGGCCTCGACCGCCGGGGTGGTATCGCCGGACATCAGGTAAACCTGCTTGCCGCTTGCCAAAAGCGCCTTCACAGCCTCCTCCGCACCATCGCGCAGGCGGTCCGTAAAGGTGAAACCCACCGGCGCAGCCGCCCCGCGTTGCAGGAACGTCGCGGTTTCCGCGCGCCCCTGCGCCCCGGTCCAACTGGCCCGGCCAAGCCGCACCTCTTGCCCATTCAACAGCCCCTTCGTGCCATAGCCCGGCACTTCGGTCACATCGGTCACTTGCGCAGGGGCAAAGCCCGCCTCACGAGCAGCACGGGTAATGGCCTGTGCCAGCGGATGCGACGACCCTTCGGCCAGCGCCAGCGCCAGCTCCACGTCACGGCGCGGCAGGTCTGCCAGATTGGTCAACTCGGGTGTGCCAGCGGTCAGCGTGCCGGTCTTGTCGAAGACCACGGTATCCACCTGCGCCAACCGTTCCAGCGCGGTTTCATGCTTGATCAACATGCCACGCCGGAAAAGCCGCCCCGAGGCGGCGGTTGTCACAGCAGGCACCGCAAGGCCCAGCGCGCAGGGGCAAGTAATAATCAAAACGGCAGCGGCAATGTTCAACGCCGTGCGCAGGTCGAAGGTATAAAGATACCAACCCACGAAGGCCAAAGCCGACAGGATATGCACCCCCGGCGCATAAAGTTTCGCCGCCTTGTCAGCCAGCGAGGTATAGCGCGAGCGCCCGGATTCCGCGATGGCCACCAGATCGGCCATTTGATGCAGCGACGTGTCCTGCCCCACGGCATTGGCCCGAATGGTCAGCGGCCCGGTCAGGTTCACCTCCCCCGCCGAAACACCCTGCCCCACACCGGCAAACACCGGCACCGTCTCGCCGGTCAGGAGTGAACGGTCCAACTCCGAGGTCCCTTGGCTGATCTCGCCATCCACCGGCATCCGCGCACCGGGGCGCACGAGGATCAAATCGCCTACGGCCAACTCCGCCACGTTCACCACTTCTTCGCTGCCATCTTCGGCAACCCGCGTGGCGCGCGGCACCTCCAACGCGGTCAATTCCTCCGCCGCCGAACGGGCAATCGCCCGCGTGCGGTGATCAAGGTAACGCCCTGCCAACAAGAAGAAGGTCAGTGCAAGGGCCGCATCGAAATAGGCGTGCTTGCCCGACAACGAGGTTTCCCAAAGCGAGGTGATAATCGCCAGCAGGATCGCCAGCGTGATCGGCACATCCATGTTGAGTTGCCTGTGCGACAGCGCCGCCCAAGCATTGCGGAAAAACGGCTGCCCGGAAAAGGCGATGGTCGGCAGGGCGATAGCCGCCGAAATCCAGTGGAACAAATCACGCGTGGCATCCGCCGCCCCGGACCAGACCGAAACCGACAAAAGCATCACGTTCATCGAGGCAAAGCCCGCCACGGCCAGCCGCATCAACAGATCACGCCCCGCCTTGTCGGTCGCCGTGGCGTTCAGGGTTCCGGCGTCCAACTCATGCGCCTCGTATCCCAAGCCCTCGACCAGATGCTTCATCTCTTGCGCGGTGGCATCGGGCTCGGCCTCGATGCTGGCGCGCTTGAGGGTCAGGTTCACCCGTGCCGATGTCACCGCCGGATGCGCATTCAGCGCCTTTTCGATCTTGGTGATACAGGCCGAACAGTGAATACCCGGCAACGACAGGGCGATCTGGGCCGGGGTCCGGTCCACCTCGGCCAGTGACTCTGCCGCCGGGGCGGCGGCGCAGGCGGGGCAAGCCGATTGATTGGGGCGCATGGTGGCGGTCATCTACATCAGTCCTTGATCAGCACGACCCGTTGTTTGAACTCGGTCCCGTCATCGGCCAGCGCGATCATACGAATGTTCCAGTTGCCATCTCCCAGCTCCACCGGTGCCACATAGGCCGAGCCGTTGAAGATGAACTCAGGCGTGATGTCATCCTTCACATGCGTCGCGCGGCCCACCGTGGCCTTGAGGTCGGCCACTTCGACGGGGGTACCTTCCGGGTCAGTGATGCCAAGCGTCAGGATTCCCGCCTTGTGGCGTGCGCTGATGTCCCAGCCAAGCGCCTCCTGCGCCGCTTTACGGTCGTTGAACGTCTGGCTGGCCACATAAGAGTTTTTCACTTCCAACCCGGGGAAGGTTTTGACCGCCGAGTAAGCCAACACGAGGTTGACCCCGATAATCACTGTGAAAGCGGCGACAAAACCAAACAGAACATGTTTGCCAGTAAGTTTTCGTTCGGCCATCAGTTGGACCTCCCGTTAAAGAATGTATCCTCGTAAGCGCGTTCGCCATTGGCGATATCCTCGACCCAGAGACGGACCTCGGTACGTTCATCCTCGGCAGCGTCCGACGAAGGCGGCGCAATAAGGTAGACCCGTTGCAACTTGGTGGAATCCGCAGGGACGTCCACGGTTTCATAGGGCGTACCCTCCAGTTGCAGGCGGATCGACGCATCCTCGCCCTTGACCGACAGGCGGAATGGGCGATCCTCGCCGTGCTTGTTGCGCAGGCGCACCTCATAGGCATTGCGGATCGACCCATCGGACATGGTCACGAAGGTCGGGTTGCGCACCGGTGCCACTGTCATGTCGACATCCGAGCGGATGAACAGCGCAAAGATCAGGCCAACACCCACCAACGCCCAAAGCGAGGTATAAAGGATCGTGCGCGGGCGCAGGATATGCTTGATGATCGGCTTGGGCTCACCACCCGCACGCTCCGACACTTCATCGGTCAGCGCCATATAGTCTATCAACCCGCGCGGCTTGCCGATCTTGGCCATGATGTCATCACAGGCGTCGATGCACAGCGCACAGGTGATGCATTCCAACTGCTGCCCGTCCCGAATGTCGATGCCCACCGGGCAGACGTTGACGCAGGCCATGCAGTCAATGCAATCGCCCTGCTCGGCCCCGGCATTGACCTCCTCGGAGTTCTTGCGCGGCTCACCGCGCCATTCCCGGTAGCCCACGGTCAGGGTGTCTTCGTCCATCATCGCGGCCTGAATACGCGGCCACGGGCAGGCATAAATGCACACCTGCTCGCGGGCGATGCCCCCGAAAAAGAACGTGGTGCCGGTCAGGATGGCGACAGTGGTATAGGCAATCGGGTGGGCGTTCAGGGTGAACAGATCCACCAAAAGTGTTGGCGCATCGGCAAAATAGAACACCCAAGCGCCCCCGGTGGCCGCCGCGATCAACAGCCACGTGGTCCACTTGGTCAGGCGCAGGCGTACCTTGCGCGCGTCCAGCTTTTTCTGACGATGCAGGCGCAGGCGGGCATTCCGGTCGCCCTCGATCCAACGCTCCACCAGAATGAACAAATCGGTCCAAACCGTCTGTGGGCAGGTATACCCGCACCAGACCCGGCCCAAGGCCGAAGTAAACAGGAACAACCCCAGCCCCGCCATCACCAGCAAGCCCGCGATGAAGTAAAACTCATGCGGCCAGATTTCGATCCAGAAGAAATAGAAACGGCGGTTGGCAAGGTCGATCAACACCGCCTGATCCGGTAGGCTTGGCCCCCGGTCCCAGCGAATCCAGGGCGTCAGGTAATAGATGCCCAATGTGACCGCCATGATGATCCACTTGAGGTTACGAAACTTGCCGTAAACCTTCTTGGGAAAAACAGGCTCCCTGGCGGCATAAAGGCTTGGGGGTGTGTCGGGTTGGGTGTCGGTCACGGAATCACTCCGATGTTCGCGTTCTTGTTCTAGGCTGTTCTTTCAGGCACGGGGCGGGCCAGCCTTGATTTGGGTCAAATTCTGACTCTGAAAGTGATCTATTCATTCTTGCGGCAAATCGCGTGCGGCATTTCGCGCCTCCCGGCGCAGCCAATTGGCAAAGGCCTTGGCCCGCGGGCGCAGGGGGCCTCTGCGCGAGACAATGTAATACCCGGCGCCTTCCTTTTCTCGGAAAAGTTCCAGCAACCGACCGGCTGCAATGTCCCGGCACACCCATTCATGCACCGTCACCGCCACGCCATAGCCATTGCGCAACCCATCCAGAAGCAGGTTCCCCGGAACTTGCGTCAAACCCCCTTCGCGGTCTGCGGTCACGCCTTGGGACCGCAACCAATCCGAGGATTCATTGGTGCCGTACTCCTGCAACCATGGCAAGCCGACAAGATCGGCCGGCTCCGATATGTCCTTGCCCTCTACAAGGCCGGGGGCGGCCACCGCTACGATGGGCGACTTGAACAACAGATGCGCATCAAGACCCGGCCAATCGCCGCTGCCATGGCGAATGGCAATGTCGATCCCGCCCGGCTCAAGCGTAGCCATCTGCGGTGTCGGGTCGATCATGATGTCGGTGCCGGGATGCGCCTGCCGAAAGGCGGCCAGCCGCGGCATCAGCCAATGCGCCGCGAAACTGGGCGTTGTCGAGATTTGCAGCGCACGCCCCGCATCGGCCCCGGTCAGCGCCTCGATGGTGCGGGCAATGCCGCCGAATCCACTGCTTAGCGCCTCAGCCAGTTGCCGCCCCTCGGGTGTCAGGGTCAGGCTGCGCCCCGCCCGGTCCACCAAACTCAGGCCCATATGCCCCTCAAGCGTTTTGATCTGCTGGCTTATCGCCGCGTGACTGACGTTGAGCGCCTCCCCCGCCGCACTGACCGAGCCGGTTTCCGCCAAGGCGGCAAAGGACCGCAGCGCGGTGAGCGGAGGAAGAGACAGCCAGTCCATATGTAATATCACCTTACATATCTGAATTTTTCTTGAGTCGCATTATGCACCCTGAAACTTCATAAATAAAGGCAGGAAGCGCAAACAGGAAAGGACATCCAATGCTTGGAATTTTCGCAAAATCTTTCACCATAGCCACCCGCACCGATCGCCGCGTACACTGGGGGGCTCCGGGCCATTGGCAAAAAGGCCCGGCCTTCAACACACGCGACAGCGCCGAACTCGTCGCCCACACGGAGGGGCGTCGCCGTGACTGAACGCCGTGATGATACGTCCAATCGACTGGCTCCCATGGCGGGACACAGGCAACACTGGTCGTGGATTGGCGGGGCTGGCAAACCCCAAAAACGCCAGTCCGGCGTTGACAGTCACCTGTGATTTCGCGGAATAAAGTGGCACCGGCCTTCCAGGAAACGCGCGAACAGGACGGAAGGGCCGGTGCCGAACCCGCAGGCGCGATGCGTCTGCGGGTATTCTTTTCAGGCGGGGCTTATTCGCCGCCGCCCAACTGGTGGACATAGGTGGTGACAGCGCGGATTTCCGCCTCGCTGAGCTCTGCACCCCCCATCGGGGGCATCACGCCATAGCGCGAGTTGACCACCGTGTGTTTCACCGCGTCGTAATCCCCACCATAAAGCCAGATGGCATCGGCAAGGTTCGGCGCGCCTTGGTAGATATCGCCCATCCCGTTGTCACCGTGGCAGGCGGCACAGTTGTCGAGATAGACAGTCTGACCAGCCTCGACCATGGATGCATCGACCGGCTCGTACGCGGGCGACAGCGACATCACGTAGTTGACCACCTGTTCGACCTGCGCCTCCTCCAGAAGCTCGCCAAAGGCGGGCATTTCCGAGTAGCGCGCATCGGGGTCGTCTTCGTTCCGGATGCCGTGTTTGACGCTGTAATGGATATCTTCCATCGTGCCGCCCCAAAGCCACGCATCGTCTTGCAGGTTGGGATAGCCCTTTGCGCCGGCCGCCCCCGAGCCGTGACACTGTGCGCACCACGTCATGAAGATCGATTCACCGGCCGAACTGGCATAGGTGGCCAGTTCCGCATCACCGGCGATCGAGGCCAGCTCGACCGAGGCGAGCTTTTCGTTGATCGCGGCATTGGCGGCTTCGGCATCGGCGATTTCCTGGGCCACGTTGGCACGGGTCGACCAGCCAAGGTAGCCCGAGGTGGCATCCTTGATACCGGGCCACGCCGGATAGGCGATGGTATACCAGATGGCCCAGACGATCGTGGCGTAGAAGATCCACAGCCACCAACGCGGCAGAGGATTGTTATACTCCTGAATACCGTCCCATTCGTGGCCGGTGGTATCCGGTTCCTGTTTTTGCTGTTTTGGATTTTTTGCCATGTCGTTCACGCCTCCTTGGCGTCGGCTTCACCGCGCTTGGCGGAATTGTCTTCGGCGTCAGCGTCGTCGCCCGTGGCGGGCTTGTCCTCGTGCCGGAAGGGGATGTTCGATGGGTTATCATAGGTCTTGGTGGATCCGGGTCGGAAGACCCAGATCACCACACCGATGAAGAACACAAAGAGAAACAGAAGCATCCAGCTGTCGGCGAACTGACGAAGAAAGGAATAGGTTTCCATAGGTCCTTGTCCTTTTCCTAGCGGTTTGCCACCGGGGTGAAGGTTGAGAAGTCAACCAAGGTACCCAGCATTTGCATATACGCGATCAGCGCGTCAGCTTCCGAGATACCCGGCTGCCCGTCGAAATCGCGCACGTTGACGTTTTCGCCATAGCGCTCGAACAAGCCGTCGGTGTCGCCGAAGGGGTCGATCTGCACGTTGAAGTCGGCCTTGGCGTTTTCGATGTGGGCCTCTTCATAGGGCACCCCAACCAGCGCATGCGTTGACAGAAGGTCCTCGATGTATTCGCCATCAATCATGCGGTTTTCGAGATAACCATACTTGGGCATCACCGATTCCGGCACCACCGATTGCGGATTACGCAGGTGGTCGACGTGCCACTCGTCCGAGTAGCGGCCACCGACGCGGGCAAGGTCAGGCCCTGTCCGCTTGGAGCCCCACTGGAACGGGTGGTCGTACTGCGATTCCGCCGCAAGGCTGTAGTGGCCATAGCGTTCGACCTCATCCCGCATGGGGCGGATCATCTGGCTGTGGCACACGTAGCAGCCCTCGCGGACGTAGATATCACGCCCTGTCAGTTCCAGCGGGGTGTAGGGGCGCATGCCCTCTACATCCTCGATGGTGTTTTCCAACCAGAACAGGGGTGCGATCTGTACAATGCCGCCGATGGTGACAACAAGGAAAGCAAAGATCGAAAGAAGCGTAACGTTCTTCTCAAGGATCGTGTGTTTGTCGAGAATTCCCATTGATCGGTCCCTCCTCTTATTCGGCCGGGACAACGGAGTTTTTGGCTTCAACAGCCGGACTCCGTCTTACGGTCATGTAAAGATTGTAGCACATGATGATGCCACCAGCGACGTAGAGCACCCCGCCCAGACCACGCACGATGTACATGGGCAGCTTGGCATCCACGGTGTCGGCGAACGAGTTCACGAGGAAGCCGTTTGCATCCACTTCGCGCCACATCAGGCCCTCCATGATGCCGGTCACCCACATGGCGGCGGCGTAGAGGATGATGCCGATGGTCGCGAGCCAGAAGTGCCAGCTGACCATGCTCAGGCTGTAAAGGCGTTCACGGTTCCACAGCTTCGGCACAAGGAAGTACAGCGCACCGAAGGTGATCATGCCGTTCCAGCCCAGCGCGCCCGAGTGGACGTGACCGATGGTCCAGTCAGTGTAGTGCGACAGCGAGTTCACCGCGCGGATTGACATCATCGGACCCTCGAAGGTGGACATGCCGTAAAAGCCGATCGAAATCACCATCATGCGGATGATCGGATCGGTGCGCAGCTTGTCCCATGCGCCCGAAAGCGTCATCAGGCCGTTGATCATACCACCCCACGAGGGCATCCACAGCACGATCGAGAACACCATGCCCAGCGTCGAGGCCCAGTCGGGCAGCGCGGTATAGTGCAGGTGGTGCGGACCGGCCCAGATATAGATGAAGATCAGCGCCCAGAAGTGGATGATCGACAGTTTGTAGCTGAACACGGGGCGTTCGGCCTGTTTCGGCACGAAGTAATACATCATGCCAAGGAAACCGGCAGTCAGGAAGAAGCCCACGGCGTTGTGGCCGTACCACCACTGCGTCATGGCATCCTGCACACCCGAGAAGACCTGCACCGATTTGGAGCCCCAGATCGAGACCGGAATGCTGAGGTTGTTCACCACGTGCAACATGGCCACGGTGATGATGAACGAAAGGTAGAACCAGTTCGCCACGTAGATGTGCGGCTCTTTGCGCTTGACGATGGTACCAAGGAACACGGCCAGATAAGCCACCCAGACGATGGTCAGCCACCAGTCAACGTACCATTCCGGCTCGGCGTATTCTTTCGACTGGGTCGCCCCCAGAAGATAGCCGGTGGCGGCAAGGACGATCACCAGTTGGAACCCCCAAAAGACGAACCACGCAA
This sequence comes from Roseovarius sp., assembly GCA_035268705.1. Classification (GTDB taxonomy): domain Bacteria; phylum Pseudomonadota; class Alphaproteobacteria; order Rhodobacterales; family Rhodobacteraceae; genus Roseovarius. The sequence continues at coordinate 17,225 of DATFKJ010000174.1, forward strand.
GATTGCCGCCCCAAAGGCGGGCTGCCGATGTGCGTTGCACCACGTAGAAAGACGTCGCGATCAGGGCGTTGCCCCCAAACGCGAAAATCACCGCCGAGGTGTGCAAGGGCCGCAACCGACCGAAGTTCATATAGCCCTGCGCCCACTCGAAGTTGAGCTGCGGAAAGGCCAGCTGGAAAGCGATGAACGTCCCGGCCAGAAACCCGACAACACCCCAAAGGGCGGTCGCGATCACGCCGGCGCGCACGACACCGTCCATGTATTCTCCGGAAAGATCCACGTTTGGAACGGGTTCGTCAGTGTGGCGAAGCGTCCAGATGAAAAGGCCACCGGCCGCCAGCGCCACTGTAAGCGCGTTGACCAGATAGGCCAGATCGCGCGCGTAATTGGCCGCAATCAACGCGAAAAGCGTGATGAGGCCAAGCACGATCAGCTTGATGTAGTTCGTCATGTTGCGTCCCTTCGTCTCTTACCGCGCGATTCGAACTTCCTCGCGCGGGCGCGTTTAGACTGCTGCGTTAATGCTGCGCGTGCCAAAACGTTGCCTTGATCTGCATCAATAACGGGTGCCACATTTCTTGATGCGCATCAAAGCGGAATCTACTCGAAGACGTTTAGCGTAAGAACAGAAACCAGACATGAGGATACCCCGATGACATATAACAGCCTGTTCTCCGTGGTTACCGATGAAGCCTTTGTCGACGACACGATGGCGCAGGCCATGGCCATGGCAACCGCGCATGATGCGCATCTGGATGTGCTGTGCCTTGGCGTCGATCGCAGCCAAACGGGATACTACTATGCCGGGGCAAGCGCCATGGTTTTGCAGGAAACCATCACCCGGGCGCATGAAGAATCAGAGGCGCTTGAGGCGAAAGTCAAAAAACTGCTCGACGGTTCGGGTATCCGCTGGGCCAGTGAGACCGGCGTCGCGCAACTGGCCGATCTGGGCCGTCATGTGGCCGCACGGGCGCGGTTCTCGGACTTGGTCGTGCTGCCGCGCCCCTATGGCGACAACTGCGGCGCGGAATTGGAGCCGGTGACGGAATCGGCGCTTTTCGAAGGCCACACGCCCGCCCTGATCGTGCCACCCAAAACCAAGCCACAGCCCACGCCCAACCGGTTGATGATCGGCTGGAACGAAAGCAGCGAAGCGCTCAGCGCGATCCGCGCGGCCATGCCGCTTATTACGGCGGCAGACGCGGTGCATGTGGTGGTGATCGACCCGCCGCAACACGGGCCGAACCGGTCCGACCCCGGCGGGCTGGTCTCGCAATATCTGGCACGGCACGGCGCGAAGGTCGAGATCGACGTCCTGTCCAAGACCCTGCCACGCGTGTCGGACGTCCTGCTGCGCCATGCCGACGACATCAAGGCCGATATGCTGGTCATGGGGGCCTATGGTCACTCGCGTTTCCGCGAGGCGGTGTTTGGCGGGGCCACGCGCGATATGCTGGAACAATCCGACCTGCCGGTGTTCATGGCGCGCTAAAGCGTTTCGCGAAAAACCTGAATCACAGATTTTCGCGAAATGCAGCGCAACGCTCAATTGTTGCACGCGTTCCGTCTTTCGCTGATGTCGAGAGTGAAAGGCGGAACGCTTTAAGGCTATCCCAAGATACAGACAAAGGCGCACCCGCTTTGGGTGCGCCTTTTTTCGTCCTCCGCACAAGTCGATTACCTACTCCACGGCAATCGTCTTTCGCGCCAAGACCTTCTTGTTGGCCACGTCCAGAACCCGGATCTCGTAGATCCCGGCCTCCTCCGGCAGGCTGACACTCAGGGGCGGATCGCCGGTGATCTTCTTGGCCGAAATCCAGGTGAAAATCGCCTGCTCCGCACGCGCCACGGTGATGCGTTGATCGGCGCTGGCGCTTTCCACCGTCCAGCCGACCTCGATCTCGGCCCCCGCCGAGGCCGTATCCGGGGCCTCGATCGAGGCCCCGGTACTCAATTGCGCATCCTTGGGCAGAACCTCGACCGTCGCCCGCGCCAGAACCCGCTTTCCTTCGCGCAGAAGATAGCGCACCTCGTAAAGGCCGGTCTGATCGGGCGCGGTAATATCGTGTTGCGTCTTGTCGCGCACCTGGGTGTAGGCCCCGAATTCATCCCCGGGGGCGCCCGCAGGCACAAAATTGATGTAATCCGAGGCACTTACCGTCCCCGTCCATGTGATCCGCAGGTCATCCCCGGCCCTGACTTCACTGGGCGCCGCGACCGAGACCTCTGGCTCGACGATTTCGACCATCGCGGTCGCCAAGGTCCTGGACCCCTCGCGCAAGACATAACGGATTTCGTAAAGCCCGGTATCCGAAGGGGCCTGCAATTCGCCTTCGGTGTTTGAACGCACCACGATGTAATTGCCGAATTCCCCCTCATCGGTGCCCATCGGCACGATGTTTATATAGTCTTGGGCGCTCACGCCACCGGTCCAGGACACCCCGAACTTGCTTCCGGCCAGCGCGGTGTCCGGCGCGGATACACTCACCTCGGGTTCTGTCACTTCGATAGACGCGCTGGCGATGGTCTTCGATCCTTCGCGCAGCACATACCGCAGTTCATAAAGGCCCGGATCGGCCGGGGCGGTCAGAGTTCCGGTCTCGTTGTCGCGCACGACGATGTAGTTTCCGAACTCGCCTTCATCCGACCCGGCGGGCAGAATGGTCATGTAGTCTTGATTGTTGATCGTGCCGGTCCACGAGACATCGAACTTCGCCCCGGTGACCACCGACTTAGGCCCGGAAATCTCAACCGATGGGGTCGTCACCTCCATCGTTTGGCGGGCCAGCGTCTTGCGTCCTTCCCGCAGCACGTAACGCACTTCGTACATCCCCTCGGCGGCAGGCGCCTTCAATTCCCCTTTGGAATTGTCGCGCACGACAATATAGTCCCCGAACTCTCCTTCATCGGCTCCCATCGGGACGATGGTCATATAGTCCTGACTGTTGACCGTCCCGCCCCAGCTGACATCGAAAGCCGCGCCGGTCTGCGCGCTTTCGGGGATCTGCAATGTCACCTGCGGGTCAGTCACCTCGATCTGGCGCGAGGCCACGGTGCGCCGGTCGACGTTCAGAAGATAGCGAACGTCGTACAACCCCGGCTCAGCCGGGGCATTGAGCGTGCCTTCGGTCTTGTCCCTGACCGTCAGGTAATTGCCGAACTCCCCTTCATCGGCCCCCATAGGCACCACCGTAACGTAATCCCTCTGATTGATCGTTGGCGTCCATGACACATCGAAGGTCGCGCCGGTTTCAACACTTTCGCCCGCCGAAAGCGCGACCTCGGGCTTGGTAATTTCAAGGTCGGCGCTTCCCAGCACCTCTTTGCTTTCGCGATGGACATAGCGAATTTCATACAGCCCCTCTTCACCCGGAATCGATAGGGTCACCTCGTCCGAGTTACCGACCCGCTTGTAAGGCCCGAACTCATCCGGGTCCGCGCCGAAGGGTACGATATTGATGTAATCCGCATCCTCGATGGTCGGCTCCCATGTCACCGCAATCTCTGATCCTCCAACGGCGGTCTCCGGTCCGGTCACGGTGACCGACGGGGCCTCGGGTTCGGGTTCAGGCGCTGGTTCGGGTTCCGGGGCCGCCTCGGCAACGGCTGTCCCCACCGCATCGAAGGCCTTTCCAAGCTCCTCCGCGTTTGTCGCGGCGATATACTCGCCGCCGGTGATCTCGGCGATACAGGCCAGCGAACTCACGTCATCGTCACGGCCAAGCCCGAATCCAACGACATGCGCGGTGAAATCGACGCCGCCGCGTTCCAAGGCCTCGGCCAAGGCGCAAGGATCGCGTTCACAGCTTTCGACACCGTCGGAGATCAGAACGACCGTGGCGGGTTGATCGGTATGCGAAAGGGTCTTTGCCGCCATTTCGACGGCATCGGTCAGTGGCGTTTTCCCGGTGGGCGTTATGGCGTTGACACGGTCCAGAATAGTCTGCCGTGCGCCTTGGCCCGGCGACACCAGAACTTCGATATCCCCGCAATCCCCACGGCGTCTGTGGCCATAAGCCATGAGGCCGACGCTACGTTCATCGACCCATTCACCCAGTAGGTTGTCCATGACGTCGCGGGCGATCTCGATCTTGGCCTTGCCGTCGATCTGGCCCCACATGGAATTCGAGCCATCGAAAACGACCATCACGTTTTCATCCGCCCTGACGGGTGCGGCCAAAACCAAAGTCGCTGAAAACACACTCGCCAGAAAACCCGTCCACCGCATGGCAACCCCTTCCGGTCAATGCCCGTGAGTGCGTTGAGTGAACCACACTCTTGTGTGTCGTTTCAACGTTCACGATGGATCGCAGGGTGGGACGGCACCGGCGCGGGTTGTTTTTGGCCGGTCGCGCGGCATCGGGTTTTCGTACAAAACACGTATACGTTTTGTACGGTTTTCGCCGCACGCTCCGTTAACTAAAGCGTTTCGCAAAAAACCTGAATCACAGATTTTCGCGAAATGCAGCGCAACGCTCAATCGTTGCACGCGTTCCGCCTTTGGCTGATGTCTCAGGTAAAAGGCGGAACGCTTTAGGGGGGCATCGGGGAAAGATACCGACGCGATACCGACGTCATACCGACGCGTTACAGCATGGGATTTTTGTTGTTAACCAGTGGGTTATCACCGATTCGCCCGCAGGTGCCGATCAGGCCAGCATCCCGCCGTCGTTGTCGTCGCCCGCTTCTTCCATCAAACGGTCGAAATCCGGCACGGTGATATGGCGCTTGCCCTCCAGTTGGATCACCCCGTCCCTTTTCAGCGCCGAGATCTGGCGGCTGACGGTTTCCAGCGTCAGGCCCAGATAATCGGCCATCGCTTCCCGCGTCAGCGGCAGGTCGAACACCAACGGACCAGCTGCCTTCGTCAGCTTGAGCGAGGCATCCCGCCGCGCGATGATCGACAATAGCGAAGCGATCTTTTCACGGGCGGTCTTGCGGCCCAGAACCAGCATCCATTCACGCGCCGCGTCCAACTCGTCCAGCGTCATTTCCAACAGGCGCTGTGCGATATGCGGTGTGTGGACCATAAGCTCTTCAAAAGGCTTTTTTCTAAAGCAGCACATGACCACATCGCTTGTGGCGACCACGTCATACGCGGCCTCGTCCCGGCCCGGGCGGCCGACAAAATCACTGGGCAGCAAAAGGCCCACCATCTGCGTGCGGCCATCCTCCATGGTCTGCGTCAGCGTGGCGATCCCCGACACGACCGAGCCCACGAAATCCATCTTGTCGCCCGCCCAGATCACCGTCTGACCGGCTTCAAAGCTGCGGTAATACTTGATCTGATCCAGCGATTCCAGCTCGTCCGCCTCACAGCGCGCGCAAACGGCGCGATGCCGGATGGGGCAATCACCGCAATCACGCGGAACGGCTTTGGTCTCTTCGTCGAGCATGGCGGATCACAATCCTGTTCTTTTGATCTGCATCAAGGAGGTCTCTCGCAACGCGATATAACGGTACGCACATGATTACGAAAGCACAACTGGGCAAGTTGGGTCTCTTTGACGCAAAGGTTCCAAGATACACCAGCTATCCCACCGCCCCCCATTTCACCCGCGATATCACTGCGGGTGATTTTGTAAACTGGATCGAGGCAATTCCGGAAGGATCGCAGGTCTCGCTCTATGTTCACGTACCGTTTTGTCGGCGGTTGTGCTGGTTCTGTGCCTGTCGCACCCAAGGGACGCAAAGCGACAAGCCTGTCATAGCGTATCTGGAAACGCTCAAGACAGAACTCAAGATGTTGAAACAGCATTTGCCCAAGGGCGTCAGCCTGTCGCGCCTGCATTGGGGCGGCGGCACGCCGACCCTGTTGCAGCCGGGCATGATGGAAGAACTGGCCGGGGCGATCAAGGATGTGGCCCCGTTTGACACCAACACCGAGTTCTCGGTCGAAATCGACCCCAACGAGATTGATAGCGCGCGTCTTGATGTGCTGGCCGCCGCTGGCATGAACCGTGCGTCGATCGGGGTGCAGGATTTCCATGAGGAAATCCAACAAAGCATCGGACGCCTGCAAGGCTATGACGTAACCCGTTGGGCGGCCGAAGAAATCCGTGCGCGTGGTGTTCACAGCCTGAACGCTGACATCCTCTATGGCCTGCCACATCAGACCAAGGCGCGGATTACCGAAAGCGTGCAGAAACTTCTTTCGCTCAACCCGGACCGGGTGGCGCTTTACGGCTATGCGCATGTGCCTTGGATGGCCAAGCGTCAGCAGATGCTGCCGTCGGACGCACTGCCGACCCCGGAAGAGCGGCTGGACCTTTATGAAACAGCGCGCAAACTGTTCCTTTGGGACAACTACGCCGAAATCGGGATCGACCATTTCGCCACGCAAGACGACGGCCTGACCATCGCCCAGAAAACCGGCAACCTGCGCCGGAACTTCCAAGGCTATACCGACGACACCGCGACGGCGTTGATCGGCATCGGGGCCTCTTCGATCTCGCGGTTTCCGCAGGGCTATGCCCAAAACGCACCCGCCACAGGCGCGCACACCGCGGCAATTCGGGAAGGACGGTTTTCCACCACGCGTGGGCATGTGTTCAGAGATGACGACCGGATGCGCAGCCGAATGATCGAGCAATTGATGTGCGAATTCAGGATTGACGCGGCAGAGATGATCCGGCGGTTCGATATCAAACCCACGGCCCTGCGCCAGATGCTTGACCGTACCGCATCAGAATTCCCCGGTCTTCTGAAAGTGGACGATAACGGGCTGTTCATCCCGATGGAGGCGCGCCCCCTGACCCGCATGATCGCCCGTAGCTTCGACGCTTACGAATTGGCCAACGCCGGACACAGTTCAGCGATTTAAACCGGCTTCAGGTCAAGCGCGGCCTGAAGCAGGTTCCGGGCGTATTCCGTCTGGGGCGCCTCGAACAGCGTTTCCGCATCGGCATATTCAACGACATCGCCATCTTTCATCACAACCACCCGGTGACTCATGGCGCGCACCACGGCAAGGTCGTGGGAAATAAAGAGATAGGCCAGCCCATATTTCACCTGTAGCCTGCGCAGCAGATCGACGATTTGCACCTGCACGGTCATATCCAGCGCCGAGGTGGGTTCATCCAATACAACCATCTTTGGCCGCAGGATCATCGCACGGGCAATTGCGATGCGCTGCCGCTGACCGCCAGAAAATTCATGTGGATAGCGGTCCATCGTGGCAGGGTTGAGATCAACCTCCTCCATGACCTCGGCCACCAAATCGCGTTCTGTGCGGCCATCGGGTTTGCCATGCACCCCCAAGCCCTCGGCGATGATCTGTTCGCAGGTCATGCGGGGGCTGAGGCTTCCGAAGGGGTCTTGAAAAACAATCTGCATCTGCGCCCGTCTGCGGCGCAATTGCCGGGTGGACCAGCCATGCACATCTTCACCGTCAAAGGTGATCCCACCCTCCGACTGGATAAGCCGCATGATCGCCAAGGCCAGCGTGGTCTTGCCCGATCCGGATTCGCCGACGATGCCAAGCGTTTCGCCCGCCCGGACGCTGATCGTAGCCTCGTTCACGGCCTTCACATGGCCCACGGTCTTGCGCAGGAAGCCTTTTTGGATCGGGAACCAGACCCGCAGTTTGTCCGTTTCCACAAGCGGCCGGGCCTCAGCAGGCACAGGATCGGGCGCACCAGAGGGCAAGGCGTTCAGGAGTTTCTGGGTATACGGGTGCTTGGGATTGGCGAAAATCCGAGCGGTCGGCCCGCTTTCGACAATCTCGCCATCCTTCATCACACAGACCTTGTCGGCGATTCGCTGTACCACGTTGAGGTCATGGGTAATGAACAGAAGGCCCATCCCCTCTTCACGCTTCAGCTCGGCCAGAAGGTCGAGGATTTGCGCCTGAATAGTCACGTCAAGCGCCGTGGTGGGTTCATCCGCGATCAGGATATCCGGCTTGTTGGCAAGGGCCATGGCGATCATCACGCGTTGCCGCTGCCCACCTGAAAGCTGATGAGGGTACGCACCAAGGCGGCTTTCGGGATCCCGGATGCCGACGCGGTGCAGCAATTCGATAATCCGCGTCCGCGCTGCCTCATCAGTCAGGCCTTGGTGCAAGGCGAGGCTTTCACCGATCTGTTTTTCGATGGTGTGCAGCGGGTTGAGCGATGTCATCGGCTCTTGGAAGATAAAGCTGATGTCGTTGCCGCGCACCCGGCGCAGGCGTTTGCCGGGCGCGCCGATCATTTCCTGCCCGCCGTATGTCACGCTGCCTTCGACCTGTGCAGATGGCCCAAGAAGCGACACCGTGGACAACGCCGTAACGGATTTGCCCGACCCGGATTCGCCCACAAGTGCCACGGTCTCGCCCTTGTCCACGGCAAAGGACACGCCATGCACCGCCGGGACAATGGCCCCGTCCTGCTTGAAGCTCACCTTCAGGTTTTCAACACGCAACAGGCTCATTCAAAGGTCTTTCTGGGGTCAAAGGCATCGCGCACGCCTTCGAAGATAAAGACCAGCAGCGACAGCATGATGGCAAAGGCGAAAAAGGCGGTGAAGGCCAGCCACGGCGCCTGAAGGTTCTGCTTGGCCTGAAGGGTCAACTCACCCAAGGACGGGGCCGAAGACGGCAGGCCAAAGCCAAGGAAATCCAACCCCGCCAGAAGCGAGATCGTGCCGGTGATCACAAAGGGCAGCATGGTCAGCGTGGCCACCATGGCATTGGGCAGCATGTGACGGAACATGATGGTCAGGTTCGACACGCCAAGGGCCTTGGCCGCGCGGACATACTCAAGGTTCCGCGCCCGCAGGAATTCGGCCCGCACAACGCCCACAAGCGCCATCCAGCCGAACAGCACGGTAATCACCACCAAAAGC
>DATFKJ010000175.1:0-2253 GCA_035268705.1 Roseovarius sp.
AAGGGCTTCGGCCTCTTGCACCACGACGATGTTTTCGATGCGGATGCCGAAGGCGCCTTCGCGGTAATAGCCCGGTTCATTGGAGACGATCATGCCCTCTTGCAGGGGCACATCGCCGGTTTTCGCAAGGCGTTGCGGGCCTTCGTGGACGCAAAGATGCACGCCGATGCCGTGGCCGGTGCCATGGCCATAATCCTGATCGGCCAGCCAGAGCGGGTAGCGGGCGATGGCGTCAAGGTCGCGGCCCGCAAGGCCACGCGGCCAGCGGACACGGCTCATGGCGATCATGCCTTGCAGCACGTGGGTGAAGGCGGCGCGCTCGTCCTGGCCCACATCGCCCACGGGCAGGGTGCGGGTGATATCGGTTGTGCCGTCAAGGTACTGCCCGCCGCTATCGAGCACCAGAAGGTCACCGGCTTGCAGGGTGCGGTTGCTTTGGCGGTTGACGCGGTAGTGGGCGAGCGCGCCGTTGGGGCCGGAGCCTGCGATGGTGTCAAAGCTGATATCCAGCAGTTTGCCGGTGGCGCGACGGCAGTCCTCAAGCCGGGTGGCGACGTCGATTTCGGTGATCGTGCCGGGGGCTTGGTCTTCGTACCATGTGAGGAATTCGCACATGGCGGCGGCGTCGCGCAGGTGGGCCTCTTGCGTGGCGGCGATCTCGGCCTTGGTTTTGCAGGCCTTGGGCAGCACGCAGGGGTCATCGCCTTTGGCATGGCTCACGCCCGCCTCGTCCAGTTGGTGCAGCACCCAGAGCGGCGCGCTGGAGTGGTCAACGCGCACGGTGCCTGTGAGGCTGCGCAGGCCCGGGCCGAAGGCGTTGGGGGGGCGGATCGTCACCTCCTCGCCCAAGTGGTCGCGGATATCGTCGGAAAGTTTCCCGGCGTCGACAAAAAGCGTCAGATGCGCGTCGTCGTGCAGGACGGCGAAGGCATGGGGGATGGGATTGCGGGGGATGTCGCTGCCGCGGATGTTCAACAGCCACGCGATGGAGTCGGGCAGGGTGATGACGGCGGCGGCATGGCCCGCGTTGCGCAGGGCCGCGGCGAGGCGGCGGCGCTTGTCGTGGTGGGTTTCCCCGGCCAGATCCTCGGGGTAGATGCGGACCGCGCCCACGGGCGGCGCGGGCTGGTCGGGCCAGATGGCATCAATCAGGTTATCACTGGCGCGCAGGGTGATGGCGCTATCCTTGAGGCCCTTTTCAATGGCGGCGATTTGATCGGGGGTGTAGAGCCAAGGATCAAACGCCACGGTGCCGCCATCGGGCAGGTGCTCGCGCAGCCACGCGGCGGGTGTGGTTTCGGGCCAGTCGACGGGTGTGAAATGATCCATCGCGACCTGTGATTTCACCTGCACCCGGTAGCGGCCATCGACGAAGACGCCCGCCACATGCGGCAGCGCGATGCAAAACCCCGCCGAGCCGGTAAATCCGGTGAGCCATGCCAGACGGTCATCGCGCGGGGCGACGTATTCGCCCTGATGGGCATCGGCGCGGGGGACCATGAACCCGGTGACGCCTTCGGCGCCCATGACATCGCGCAGGGCGGCAAGGCGGGCCGGGCCTTGATCCGGGCGGGTGGTTTCATCGAAGGATTGGAACATCAAAGCTCTCCTGCAACTGGGCGGGTCAGACAGTGCTAGACAAGGGGGGGGGCAGAGATCAATAGGCAATTGGGGCGCAGACACGGGGTGCAGGGGGTTGGATCCGGCAGATGCTGCAAGAAACCTCACCGGCTGCGCTGGGTAGGGTGGCGAAATATGGGCGTGGTCCCGGCCCATGCGCCAAAACTGCAGTGCATCGGATGAACTGCCGTGCGTTAGGCGGCGTGCAAAAGCATGCCGAATGTTACAAAGCGATGCGCTTTCGCAAATCAGAACAGCATTGGTGCATCTGCGCAGGCTGGGATGAAACAGTTCAACATATTGAATTTAATATATAATTTATCCTTATGTGCTGTGTTGCGCACGTTTCCTTGAGCTATGCGATACTGTTCAATCACGCACATGAGCGGCCGCGTTACCGATATCTCACATCGCGCGGACACACCTTTCGGTAATGGCTGGGAAGGCGCCTCTTTGTATCACAGCAAGCGAGCCGACACGGTGTTGGCAAGCAGGCACAGACCTAGAAACCGAAAGGAACTGACATGACCAAATCCATCAACGCCCCCGCCCGTCGCATCCTTGGCCTGGCCGTCGCCATTACCCTCGGTGCCGCCGCCATCCCCGCCACCGCGATGGAGGCCAACAACCCGA
>DATFKJ010000176.1:0-2154 GCA_035268705.1 Roseovarius sp.
ACCCATCGTGTGCATGACACGGCCCATCTTGTGCTTGTCGGGATCGATCTCCCAGATTTCCTTCATGCCGAGGCCGAATTTCTGCGGCTCCTTTCCGGCGCTCAAATCGAACTTCTCGATCACCTCTTTGGAGAGGGAGCCGCGCACGCCCTCGGACAGGAACACGTACTTGCCGTGCAGCTCCATCCCCGGCTCATAACCGGGGCCGGGTGTGCCATCGGGGCTTTTGCCGAACTCACCAGCCACCACACCCTTCACATTGCCGTTCTCGTCATAGACCATTTCCGAGCACGCCATGCCGGGGAAGATTTCCACGCCCAGTTCCTCGGCCTGCTCGGCCATCCAGCGGCAGACATTGCCCATCGACACGATGTAATTGCCGTGGTTGTTCATCAGCGGCGGCATCGGGAAGTTGGGGATGCGCATCTGCCCGCCTTCGCCCAGCATATAGAAATTGTCGTCCTTCACCGGCACGTTCAGCGGCGCACCCTTTTCCTTCCAATCCGGAATCAGCGCATCCAGCCCAGAAGGATCAAGAACAGCCCCCGACAGGATATGCGCCCCCACTTCCGACCCTTTTTCCAGAACCACAACCTCGCGCGAAGGGTCCAACTGTTTCAGACGGATCGCAGCCGACAGGCCCGCAGGCCCCGCCCCGACGATCACAACATCGTATTCCATCGCTTCGCGCGTCACATCGGACATGGTTTGCATCCTTTTCTCAGGGCAGTTCGTTCATGTAACAAAGTTGCGCACGTGGTTAGCGCGCCGCCCGGTTGAAGGTCAATTGAAACACGACGTTAAATGAGGCTGAAAACGTCAAAATGCACGGGATCGCGACACCATTGCACAGTCAGGTGCCATGGCCTATTGCAAAGTCCGGCACGCTCAGGGCAATCTGGCGCGAACAAGCCGACAGACCTGCCGGGGGCGGCCCGAGGCCCGCGCCCCGCAACAATAGTGGATAGTGACGATGGAAAAGATCCCGATGACCCGCAAGGGCTTTGCCGCCCTTGAGGCCGAGTTGAAGCACCTGAAGTCCGAGGAGCGCCCCGCCATCATCCGCGCCATTTCCGAGGCGCGCGAACATGGCGACCTGTCGGAAAACGCCGAATACCACTCGGCCAAGGAAAAACAAAGTTTCATCGAGGGCCGGATCAAGGAACTCGAAGGCGTCATCAGCCTTGCCGAGGTGATCGACCCTGCCAAACTCTCGGGCTCGATCAAGTTCGGCGCCACCGTCACGCTGGTCGATGAAGACACCGACGAGGAAAAAACCTATCAGATCGTCGGCGAATACGAGGCCAGCATCGAAAACGGCCTGCTGAACATCAAATCGCCCATCGCCCGCGCCCTGATCGGCAAGGAAGAGGGCGACAGCGTCGAAGTCCGCACGCCCGGTGGTGAAAAATCCTACGAAGTGCTAGATATCGCCTACATCTGACAGGCTGTCCCAAATGTCGCAAAATCAGGGCCAAGATCGTGCCGCCAAGGGTTTCGAGGGCAAAGCAGCCTCCGAAGGCGTCACCACGATCGAAGTGATCGCACTCATCCTGACGGCCCTCTGGCTGTTGGGAACTGCCGTGTTTTTCCTCGCGATGGACGCCGATGGTGGCGACGGCGGCAGCGCCCTGCGCTTCGTGATGATCATGCTGGCGATTTTCATGCCGGTCGCGATGATCTGGGTGGCAGTCACCGCCGCCCGCGCCTCCCGCGTGATGCGCGAAGAAAGCCACCGCTTGCAAACCGCGATTGACGCCATCCGCAAGGCCTATGTCAGCCAGAACAAGGCACAGTCCGAATTGAGCGACCCCTCGGTGGCCAAGAAACTCGAAGAAATCGCCGCGGCACAGCGCAAGACCGAAACCGCCTTGGCCACCTTCTCGACAATCCGGACGGCCTCGCCCGCGCCGCGCCCCGCTCCGGCAGAGCCCGCACCTCAGGCTGGCGACGATCAAGTCGCCCTGCCGCTTGGCACCACCGCCGAGGACATGCAGCCGCCGCTGGACAGCGCCGATTTCATCCGCGCGCTGAACTTCCCGGAAAACGCCAATGATCGCGAAGGCTTCGCCGCCCTGCGCAAGGCGCTCAAGGATCGGCCCACCGCGCAATTGATCCAAGCGGCACAGGACATCCTGACCCTGATGTCGCACG
>DATFKJ010000177.1:0-2237 GCA_035268705.1 Roseovarius sp.
CCTTATATCAATGGCGTCGCCATGCTCTTGGGCAAAATCCGCGACTCCGGCGCACAGAATATTGCGGTTCACCCCGGTGATGCCCGCGATATGTTTGATGTGCTGCCCGCCGAAAGCATCTCCCGCGCCTTCCTTCTATACCCTGACCCTTGGCCCAAGAAACGCCACCACCGCCGCCGTTTCGTTACGCCTGAGCATTTAGAACCACTCTCCAAGGTGCTGAAAAAAGGCGCTATTTTTCGGGTGGCCACAGATATCCCCGACTATGTCCGCCAAACGCTGGAGCAAGTGCCGCGCCATGGGTTTGAATGGTTGGCGGAAGGCCCACAAGATTGGCGAACGCCTTGGAAAGATTGGATTTCTACCCGGTACGAGCAAAAAGCCCTACGCGAAGGTCGCGTGCCGCACTACCTGACCTTCCGCAAAATCGGCGGATAACCCATTGCATTCTTGTGGTTTGACTAAAGGTGCATGGCATCCAGCAATTTCGGAATATGCTCCTTGAAGCGAAAGAAGCCATGCGTCGCATACGGCCAGGCTCTTGCATCATATGGGTTCACAACACGCACGAGGTCAACCCCCTCGCGTGCCAGATGGTCGTGCAGATCGTCCAGCAGGTCTTTTGCCGGACCCACCGCAGCATAGGGGGTAACCACTTGATCCAGATTGGTATTTTTTGCCCAAGCCGCGACGGCCTCGGCGGATTTGTAAAGACCACCATCCTCGCCAAGCCGGTCTTCCCAACGGTGCGCGGCATCCTCCATCGCGTGTTTTGAAAAACTGACGACATCTTGTGAGACCGCCAAAGGGGAGCGGGTCTCACAAGTTAGAAGTCGCGCGAAGAAAGGCGCAGAAACACCTGATTCAAAAACGGGATTCAAATTCAAATCATCGTCATGCAGTAGGATACCGACGCGATCTCCCACCGTGAAGGGCTTGGCCTGCGGCGCCGGGCGGCGCTCTGGGTGGCCCTGCGAGGGAAGTGGTTCAGCAACCCCGGACAACCCTTTGGGATCAAACCTGTTTTGGGTGTATTTTCGGATGTTGTCCGGGCGTGCCAGATAGGTCTTGCCGATGGTCTGTAGCCCGGCCACCCAACGCCAGCCCAGCGTATTTGACGCCGGATCACCATCAAGCAAATGGCGCAGAAAGAAGTCCGCGCCCAACTCCCAAGGTAGATTAAGCGTGTGAATCCAAATAGATGCAAACCACATCCGAGCGTGGTTGTGCAGGTATCCTGTTTCGCGCAATTCCTTGGCCCAATGATCAAAGGCCTCAATCCCGGTATCGCCCTGACTGGCATCCTCCCAACGCTGACGCAGGCCGCTTTCCGCCTTGGTCCGGTCCAGCGCCCGTGCAAGCCCCGCACGGTACTCGCGCCAGACGCCGGGGCGCATCTCAAGCCAGCCTTTCCAATAACTTCGCCAGAAAACTTCATGTATGAATTTTTCCGCGGCAGCGCGCGAATGCCGGTTCAAGACCGTCTGCAAAACCTCCTCTTCCGTGACAAGGCGATGACGCAGATACGGGGAAAGCTGTGAAACATGCACATGCCGCTCGGGGCCAAGGTCGTAGTTGCGCAGCCGGGCGTACTCCCCGCCTGCATGCGGCGCAAACCCCTTCAAGCGCTCCAAGCCTTTGTTTCTGGATGGAAAAAACCTGTTCATCTTCTGATCCGCGTTAAGAGATTTGTTGAGGTAGGGCCGGTCGTCGACAGATCAAGATGCCATGCAAAACAGTTTCCGCGCCCCTTGCAGCTACCCCTGCACGCCACTAAGACTCCATTAGCACATGATCTCTAAACTCCCTCCACACCTACAGGCAGGCGGAATATGACAGACCCATTCGAGACCTACATGAATACCCTCGTCCCAATGGTGGTTGAACAAACCAGCCGCGGCGAGCGTGCCTACGATATCTTCTCGCGCCTGCTCAAGGAGCGGATCATTTTCGTCAACGGCCCCGTCCATGACGGAATGTCGAGCCTGATCGTGGCGCAGCTGCTGCACCTCGAAGCGGAGAACCCGAAAAAGGAAATCTCCATGTACATCAACAGCCCCGGTGGTGTCGTGACCTCGGGCCTGTCGATCTACGACACGATGCAATACATCAAACCCAAGGTCAGCACGCTGGTCATCGGGCAAGCGGCGTCGATGGGGTCGCTCCTGCTGACCGCTGGCGCGGAGGGGATGCGTTTCTCGCTGCCCAACAGCCGAATCATGGTCCACCAACCGTCT
>DATFKJ010000178.1:0-5650 GCA_035268705.1 Roseovarius sp.
AAACTTGGCCGAGGTTTCGATCACGGAGTTCAGCCGCAATGCCCCGCCTGCATTCTCAAAGAATACCCTAGGGCCTTCGAAAGGGCATGCGTCGACATGTGCGAAACGACTGCGAATAGCCTGCAAAAGGTCTGGTTTATCCAAGATCATTGCCCGTAGCCTTAAGATTATTTGTCTGAACCATGAACAGCCATGCCGGAATTGGCAAGCCGGTCGCGGCGTACGTTGAAACGTCAAAAGGCTATCGGAACGAACAGTGAGGGGACATTCGATACACTGTTCGCCAAGAAGCGCGCTCAGACCGAGAGACTTGGCACCCTTTGTCTAAGAACGAATTTTTGAATTTTCCCGGTTGAGGTTCTGGGGATCGTGTCAAAGACGATCTTGCCCGGAACCTTGTAGGACGCAAGATGCTCGCGGCACCAAGTGCGCAGGCTGGCCTCGTCCACCTCTTGGCCCGCGTTCAGTTCGACAAAGGCGCAAGGGGTTTCGCCCCATTTCTCATGCGGCATTGCGACGACCGCCGCGACCGCAACAGCCGGATGGCGATACAATGCTTCTTCCACCTCAATGGAAGAGATATTCTCGCCTCCCGAGATGATGATGTCCTTCGACCGGTCCTTTAGTTGTATGTAGCCATCGGGGTGAACAACCCCCAGGTCACCCGAATGGAACCACCCGCCCGATAACGCCTTTTGGGTGGCCTCCGGGTTACGGAAATAGCCCTTCATCACGACATTTCCGCGAAACATGACCTCACCCATGGTTTCACCGTCGCGCGGGACGGGCTGCATGGTGTCGGGGTCCAGCACGTCAAGCTGTTCCAACGGCAAATACCGCACGCCTTGGCGCGCTTTCAGGCGGGCTTGGTCCGCAGAGGGCAGCGCCGACCAGTCACCGCGCCATTCGTTGACCACCGCCGGGCCGTAGGTTTCGGTGAGGCCGTATAGGTGGGTGACATCGAAACCGGCGGCATCCATGCTGGCCAAAAGGCTTTCGGGCGGCGGGGCGGCGGCGGTGAAGAACTGCACCCGGCGGTCAAGGTCTCGCTTTTCATCCTCGGGCGCGCTTTCGATCAGCGACATGACGATGGGCGCGCCACACAGATGCGTCACCCCCTCTTCAGCCAAGGCACGCCAGATCGGCTCGGAACGCACCTGCCGCAGGCAGACGTGGGTGCCGATGATGGCCGAAAGCGTCCAAGGGAAGCACCAGCCGTTGCAATGGAACATCGGCAGGGTCCAGAGGTAAACGCTGTGTTTATCCATGGAGGTGGTCAGCGCGTTGCCCTGTGCCAGAAGGTAGGCCCCACGGTGGTGCGAGACCACGCCCTTGGGGTCGCCCGTGGTGCCGGAGGTGTAGTTGATCGAAATCGCGTCCCATTCATCCTCGGGCATGAGCCATGCGAAACCGGGATCGCCTCCAGCAACGAACCCCTCGTAATCCTCGGCCTCCTCCATGGCGCCGGGGCCGGTGTATTCGGGATCGTCGTATTGGATCACCTGCGGGGTGACCTTGGCCAGCGCCAAGGCCTCACTCATCAGCGGAGCGAATTCGCGGTCCACGATGACAATTTTCGCCATGGCGTGATCCAGTTGGAACGCGATGATCGCCGCATCCAGCCGGGTGTTGATCGAATGCAGGACCGCGCCGCACATCGGCACGCCGTAGTGGCATTCCAGCATGGCGGGCGTATTGGCGAGCATGGCCGAGACCGTATCGCCCCGCCCCATGCCCCGCGCCGCAAGGGCAGAGGCCAGTTGCCGCGAGCGGGAATAGAACTCGGCATAGCTGCGCCGCAATCCCCCATGCACCATGGCCGTATGATCGGGGAATACGCTGGCCGCACGTTCCAGAAAGCTGAGCGGTGTCAGCGGTTGGTGGTTCGCCGGGGTGCGGTCGAGGCCGGTGTTATAAGGGTTCGCGGTCATGTCTTTTATCGGTCCTGCCACTGGGGCGCGCGTTTTTCGATGAAGGCACCGATGCCTTCCTCGGCATCATGGGCCAGCATGTTATCAACCATCACCTGACTGGCATAGTCATAAGCCTCAGATAAGGGCATTTCGCGCTGCGCATAGAAGGCACGCTTGCCGGTGGCCAGTGTCATGCTGGATTTCGAGGCGATCTTGCGGGCCATTTCCATGGTGGTTGCCTGCAAGTCTTCTTCAGCAATGGCATAGTTCACAAGGCCGATCTCGGCGGCACGCGGCGCGGGGGTCATATCGCCGGTCAGCAGCATTTCCATAGCGTGCTTGTTGGCGGTGTTGCGTGACAGCGCCACCATGGGGGTTGAGCAGAAAAGCCCGATATGCACGCCGGGGGTGCTGAACTTGGCCGTTTCCGCGGCCACGGCCAGATCGCAGCTTGCCACCAGTTGGCAGCCTGCGGCGGTGGCAATGCCGGTGACTTCGGCAATCACCGGCTTGGGGCAGTTGACGATCCCCTGCATGACGCCAGAGCATTGCGCCATCACCTTGGTGAAATAGGCACGGCCCCGGTCTTCGGCCTCGCGCCCGCCGGTCATTTCCTTGAGGTCGTGACCAGCGCAAAACGCTGGGCCATTGGCCGCCAGAACGATCACCCGAACCGCCGGATCATCGCCCGCCTCGGCAAAAGCCCTGTCCAGTTCTGTCAGCATCGCCTCGGACAAAGCGTTTCGCCGTGCCACGTCATTAAGGGTCAGACGCAGGATACCGGTGTCATCGAGGTCATGCAGCAACATCTTGTGCTCCTTCACGGATGTGTCTGGTGGTAGGGCTGTGCAGAATGTTGACCTTTACGCTGTCGGCCAGCGTGTTGGCGATGAAACAATAGCGATGCGCCCGATCCTGCATCTGCTCCATCTCGTCATCGCTGACCTGAAACCCGGTATCGAACCGCACTACAGGGTGCAGGTCCACCCGCGTCACCGACATTTGGCCACGGGCGTTCTTGCCCAGATGAGCCACGGCATAGTCGTGGTAGCTGGCCACGGGCCAGCCCGCCTTGGCGCAAAGGGCCAAGAAGGTCATCATATGACAACTCGACAGCGCCGCCGCGAGGGCCTGTTCAGGGTTGGTGTGATCGGGGTCGCCGCCCCAATCCGGGGCGGCGTCCACTTGGACTTCGTGGGTGCGGTTGTACTGCACTTCATGGGCATTGGAGTACTTGCCAGTTTCCAAAGCGGGCTCTGCGCGCTGCCAGTGCAGCTCGATCGCAAGGTCAGACATGTTGAGGCTCTTTTTTACGCGGTGGCTTGGGCGGGTTTGGCGGCACCCGTAGAAGCAATTTGCTTACGCGGGTCGAAGAAGGGCTTTTCAACAACGGTCGCGGTGGTCTCACCCGACTGCGTCAGAATCTCCAACTCGGTGCCCAAATCGGCCGCCTCAACCGCCACCATCGCCAGCGCGATGTTCTTCTTCAGGCGTGGCGAGTAGACCGCCGAGGTCACTTTGCCCACAGTCTCACCCTCGTGGTTGATTGTCCAAAAGGCGGTGTTCGGGCCGGTCATCGGTTCGCCATCGATAATCAGGCCCACCTGCTTGCGAGTCACGCCGTTGTCGCGGATGCGTTGCAGGGCGAACTTGCCGATGAAATCGGCCTCCATGTCGAGGTTCACGAGGCGGTCAAAGCCCAGTTCAAATGGGTTGGTGGTGATGTCGGCATCGGCGTGATAGGACAGCATCCCGCCTTCAACCCGACGAATGGTCGAGGTGTGGCCGGGCTTGAGGCCCATGGGCATGCCCACGGCCATGATCCGCTCCCACAGGGCGTCGCCATAGGTGGAGTCGCGCAGGTAAATCTCGTACCCCAACTCGCTTGACCAGCCGGTGCGCGACACAATGAGCGGAATACCGTCCAGCTGTGTTTCGATGAACCAGTAATAGCGCAGATCCATGATCTCTTCGCCAAAGAGGTCTTGCATGATCTCGCCCGATTTCGGGCCTTGCAATTGCAGCGGCGAAACATCCGGTTCGGTGATCGAGACATCAAGGCCAGAATGCACGGCCACACCCTGCGCCCAAAGCAGGATGTCGCTATCGGCCAGCGACAGCCAGAAGTGATCTTCGCCCAGCTTGAGCAGGATCGGATCGTTCAGGATACCGCCTTCGGCATTGGTGATCAGGACATATTTGCACTGCCCCACGGCCATGGTCGACAGGTCGCGCGGGGTCAGCATCTGGGTGAACTTCGCGGCATCCGGTCCGGTGATCTCAACCTGACGTTCAACAGCCACGTCGCACAGGATCGCGTCGTTTACAAGGTTCCAGAAGTTCTGTTCGGGGTCGCCAAAATCGCGCGGGATATACATATGGTTATACACCGAGAAACCCTGCGCGCCCCAACGTACCGTCGCGTCGAAGTAAGGGGATTTGCGAATTTGAGTACCAAAGCCAAAGTCTTGAGATTGCATCATGTTCTCCACCCTCATTTGCGCTTCGGGCTCGGCCCTAGGCTGCGTTGTCTCCTGAGGCGGATGTAATCTGTTTGGTGTGAACCCGTGGCCTAAAAATCTGGGGTTAGGCAGACCATTCAGGCTTGGAATCATGGCTTTACGGACTGAACGGACCAAGTTGCCAAATCGCGACATGGGCGTGTCGCAAAGCCTATCTTCTGCTTTGCGCGATCAGCTTGGCAAGGTTGGGCTGTTCCGCTTTGATCAGTCGGGTGGCAAAATAGGTCATGTAACGGTCAATCGCCAAATCCGCCGACAGAAGATCATCCATCAATGCCTGAAAGGATGACAAGTTCGGGCAGACCACCGTCATGACGTAATCAATCCCGCCACCCGTGGCGACGCAGTTGATGACCTCATCCAGCTGCTTGATGTAGCTTTCGAACCGGTCGAAATCGGCCTTGCGATGATGGGTGAGCGAGACCGTCACCACAACCCGCGTTACATCAATCACCCGCTCCAACGCGATATCGGCGTGATAGCCCCGGATATACCCCGCCGCGCGCAGCCGGTTCAGCCGCGCCCAGCAGGGCGTGGCCGACAGGTTTACAAGTTCGGCCAGTTTGGTCTTGCTCAACTGGCCGTGCTTTTGTACGGCACTGAGAATGCGAATGTCTGTTGGATCGAGCCCTTGTCGTTCTCGCATGCCTAACCGCCTTGTCGAATGACCTATTCACGTATCGTCTTGATCATGACGAACTGCGTTACTACCGATCAATATGTAACTATGCAGCCCGGGCGAAGCGGATTTGCGACGCATTGAAGCGTGTCACCGTCAAGCGTTGGCCATACCATGAGCCGACCCAACACAAAGCAACGCTTGCCCATGAAGGTGTGCCTCAACCTTTTGTCCACTTCCCCTGAATTCTCCACTTGGCGATCCCGCAAAGTCAAGCTCAACCACCCAGCCTATGACATTCTCACCGAACGCCACATTGGACGGCTATTACAAAACCACAACTCCGATACCGGTTGTGTTTGGCGTTCGGCGTCCTTCCGTACTGCTTCCAGAGAAGCCATACGACGGGACCAAGTGAAAATTTGGTCACCCAAGTTATTGATAGTCAAGAAAACAGTGGTGAGCCGTGCAGGATTCGAACCTGCGACCCACTGATTAAAAGTCAGTTGCTCTACCAACTGAGCTAACGGCCCACTAGGCGGCCTATCTAGAAAGACCCGGGCAGGCGGTCAACCCCGAAATTGTGCGAATCTCAT